>NZ_DATFIP010000048.1:0-13922 GCF_035270045.1 Salibaculum sp. | reverse complement strand
AGCCGGTGTCTCCGATGCGGCCCAGCGGTCGCCCTTTTTTTGATAGCCAAGGAGTGAGTATGCCCGAGCTTCCGAAGTTGCAGAGCGCGCGGCTCGAATTCGAAGGTCGGATCGCCGTGCTGAGCATGGCTCGCGACGATGTTCGGAACGAACTGACGGGCTCCGGCCTCGTCGACGATATCTGTGCGACGATCGATTGGGCCAACGGCACTTCCGATGTCGCGGTTCTGGTTCTGACCGGTGAGGGCAGGGCATTCTCCGCAGGCGGCAACGTCAAGGACATGCAGGCGCGCAGCGGGGCCTTTGCCGGAGACGTTGCCGAGGTAGCGGAGCGCTACGGGACCGGGATTCAGCGCATCCCCTTGGCGATGTACGGAGCCGAAGTGCCGATCATCGGGGCCGTTAATGGGGCCGCAATCGGTGCTGGATGCGATCTGGCCTGCATGTGCGACCTGACTATCGCAGCCGAAAGTGCCCGGTTTGGTGCGACGTTCATCAATCTTGGAATAGTTCCGGGCGATGGAGGAGCCTGGTTCCTGCAACGTCTTGTGGGCCACCAGAAGGCAGCGGAGATGTTGCTGACTGGAAAGCTGCTAACGGCCAATGAGGCCAAGGAATCCGGGCTTGTTCTGGATGTCGTCCCGGATGAGGACCTGATGGATCGGGCCCTTGAACTTGCGCAGGAGATGGCCTCGAAGCCTCCGCAGGCCCTTCGCTACACGATACGCCTTATGAAGCGAGCTCAGCGAATGGAACTGCATGATTTTCTCGATCTTTGCGCCGTCTACCAGGGCATTTGCCACAACAGTGAGGATCACCTCGAAGCGGTGAACGCCTTTCTGGAGAAACGGCCGGCTCGGTTTGGCGGGCGATGAGATAGCGGCCGTCGGCCCGCGTTCCGGCCTGATCGCCGACATATCGGACTTGAGCGGAGCTTCCTTACGCGAGAGCCGCCGAGGCGACGCAGCCGGATGTCGGCCGAGATGGCCTGAACTTCGATCGCACAAGCCTGAACACGGAACGAGCAATGCGTATTGCCATCCTCGACGACTACCATGACTTGTCCACCACCCTCGCCGACTGGAGCGACCTGCGCGATGCCGTTACGGTCTTCGATGCTCCGCTGCCCGCCGAGGACCTTGCACGGACCCTTGCGCCCTTCGAAGTCATATGCGTCATGCGCGAGCGTACTCCGCTGCCGGGAGCGGTAATCGCTTCGTTGCCGAAATTGCGCCTTATCGTGAGCACCGGCCGGCGGAACGGCTCCATCGACGTGACGGCGGCGCGACAAAGAGGGATTGTCGTCTGCGGTACCGATTCCCGGTCTGCCTCCACTGCCCAGCTGGCGATGACGCTCTTGTTGATGGGGCTCCGCAACTTGCCCGCCGAGATGAATTCCTTGGCGGAAGGCGGCTGGCAGGTCGACCCTGGGAGAGATCTCGATGGGCTCACGCTCGGGCTTGTCGGCCTGGGAAGGCTGGGTGCCGAGGTGGCGGCCCTCGCGCGACCGTTCGGGGCCGAGGTAATTGCCTGGAGCGAGAACCTCACGAAGGCGCGCTGTGACGAGGTGGGAGTCACTCATTCGGCCACGCTTTCCTCACTTCTCGAGCGTTCTGATGCCGTTTCGATCCACCTCGTGCTGTCTGAACGCACGCGGCGTCTCATCGGTGCAGCCGAACTGGGACTCATGAAGCCGAATGCATTTCTGGTGAACACGTCGCGGTCACAGATTCTGGATATTGACGCCCTGCTCGATGCTCTGAGGGCGGGACGGCCAGGGATGGCGGCACTCGATGTTTTCGACACCGAACCTCTGCTACCGGACGACCCGTTGCGCGACCGCGAGTTGATTGAAAAGGGCCGGCTCATCCTCACGCCACACCTGGGCTACGGTTCGCGCCAGACTTACGAGTTGATGTATCGCCAGACCGTTGAAGCCGTTCGTGCCTGGCTTGACGGAGATCCCGTGCGGGAACTTCGCTAGTCATGCCACCCTGTAGCGCTCGACAACGTCCATGTTCAGCTTGACGCCTATCCCCGGTTCCTCCGGCACCACCATGGCCCCTTCGACCAGAACCTCCACCGGGTCTTGCAGCAGCTCGTGACGGAAAGGGTTGGGCTGGGACTTCGACCAATCGCTCTGCATGAATTCGAAAACCAGGAAATTCGGAAGCGAAACGGCGAATTGAAGCGTTGCTGCGAGACACACGGCGGAGCAACTGCCGGTGTGCGGCGCATAGGGAATGTGAAAGGCGCGGGAGAGCGCGGCGATGCGGCGCCCTTCGGTGATCCCTCCAGCCCGAGAGATGTTGGGCTGTATGATATCGATGGCCTCCCTGCGGAGGAAGTCACGCGCACCGAAGGTCATGAAGTCGGCCTCGCCCGCCGCAATGCGGATATCGAGGGCCTTGCGCAGGCGCGAATAGCCATCGAGATCGTTCGGCGCGATAGGTTCCTCGAACCAGTAGATATCGAGCGCCTGCAGGGCCCTGCCGACATGGACCGCCGTCGCCACGTCGTCGGCATAGGCGCAGTTGGCATCCACCATCAGGCGGATATCGGGCCCGACGGCCTCGCGGATCGCACCGATGAAATCGAGTTCCGGACCGGGGTTGTCCGGGTTTCGGCCGATCTTGATCTTCATCGCCCGGAAGCCCTGAGCCACGAACCCGTTCGCCTGAGCGATCACCTCGTCCATTGCCCGGAACCTGAGCGACGACGCATATGCCGAGAGGGTCTCGTGGTGCCGTCCGCCCAAAAGCCGGTACAGCGGGAGGTTCAGGTATTGCCCCGCCAGATCCCAGAGCGCGATATCGATTCCGCTCAGCGCCTCGACGAAGAATCCGCGGTTATGGCCACGGTTCATCATGACGGCGAACAGCAGTTCCCAGATTGCCTCGCGGTCCAGCGGGTCCCGGCCGACGAGCAGCGGCGCGAGGTCCTCGACGATCGCCCGTGTGGCGGTGGGCGCAAGTCTGACCATGCACTCGCCGGTGCCCGTCAGGCCGCAGTCGGTTTCGATACGCACCAGAGTCGTTCGATATCCGCTGAAGATCACGCGGGTTGTATCCGCGGCATGGGGGACCGCGACGGGAGCTTCGATTTCGTCCTCTATCGGGCAATAGAGACTTATCGCCTCGACTTTGGTGATGCGCATGCCATCCGATTTCGTGACACTTGCCATGACATTCACCTCCTATTCCAGGTTACGCATTCGTGCCCGGCTCAGTCCGAGAGCCGTGGCCAGGAGGAACAAGACGATGAGGACAAGGAGTGTCGCGGAATACGGCCGGACGACGAAGATGGAAAGACTGCCGTCGGACAGGAGCATGGTCCGCCGCCAGCTCTCTTCGATGATCGGGCTGAGTATGAACGCGAGAATGAAGGAAGGCAGGGAGTAATCAAGCCGCTTCATCAGGAAGGCGAGGAGGCCCACGCCGAGCGCCAGCCAGAGATTGAAGTGCAGCCCCTTGGACGCGTAGATTCCGACGATCGAAAGAATGAGGACGACCGGAACGAGATAGGTGTTCGAGATCGTCAGGGTGCGAGCGAAGAAGTTTGTGACGAGGCGGCCCGCTATGTACATGACCAACGTGGCGATCAGGAAGCCGTAGAACAGCCCCATCGCGAGGTCACCGCTATTGGTGAACAGGTTCGGGCCGGGCTGGATGCCATGAATGATGAATGCTCCGAGGATAATCGCGGTCGAGGGGGATCCGGGAATGCCGAGCGCGAGCAATGGCACCAGCGCGCCCCCGACCGTGGCGTTGTTGGCGGCTTCGGGCGCGGCGATCCCTTCCGGAGCGCCCTTTCCGAACTGTTCCGGTGTGCGGCTGCTCTTCTTTGCCTGGATGTAGGCGAACCATGAGGCCGGCCCGGCCCCCATTCCGGGGAAGATTCCCACGACGGAACCGATTCCCGCGCCTATCGTTGCCGGACGCAGTATCAGGCGGAGCTGTGCCAGACTGAGGCCGGTGCTCAGCTTCTTGCTGCCGGAGGCGAACGTCTTTCCCAGTTCCCTCGTGATGATCGAGAACAATTCGGAAAACGCGAACATTCCTGTCAGAAGCGCGATCATGCCCACGCCTTCCAGCAACTCCAGCGTTCCGAAGGTATAGCGCGGAATGCCGGTGAAGGCGTCAAGGCCGACCGTTCCGACCATGAGCCCCAGGAAGACCGACAGCGCGCTCTTGACGCCGTTGCGCGAGCTTAGTGCGCTGACCGCTATGAGACCGGCTACGCCGATCAGGAAGAACTCGGGGTCGGAGAATCTCACCGCCAGTCTCGCGAGCGGTACGGCGAGAAAGATCAGGACAATTCCCCCGATGATTCCGCCGATAGTCGATGCCGCCAGCGAATAGCCGAGGGCCAGGCCCGCCTTGTCCTGACGCGCGAGAGCGTTACCGTCGATCGTGGTGGCGACCGCGGCGGGGGTGCCGGGAATCCCGAGAATGATCGACGAAATCGAGCCGCCGTACTCCGAGCCCTGATAGGCCGCGATCAGCATCAGGATGGAGGCCAGCGGTGTCATCGAATACGTCAGGGGCAAGAGCAGCACGACCGCGATCGTCGCTCCGAGGCCCGGCAGGGTTCCTATGATCAACCCCGCGAGGCTGCCGAAGACGATTGCGCCCAGACTTCCGAAGGTGAAGAGGTCCGATACGTCGTAGCTCAGCATTTCAAGCATGGGTGGGTTTCCGGTGAGTTTCAGCCAAGGGCGATGCCGAAGGCGTACTGGAAGACAAGGTAGAGCAGTGCCGTGAAGACCCCCGACCAGAGAACCGCGATTCCGATCTCGCGCACGGTCAACGTCGCGCGGTAAACGAGAACCAGACCGACAAAGAGGGCGAATGTCGCAGGATAGAAGAGGCCAAACCTCTGCCAGACAAGGAAATGTGCCGCCATCAGCGCAATCGTTGCGAGCAGCTTTCCCAGATTCGGCATCTCGAAGGGAGAAAGGTCGTCTTCCGTGCGGCTGCGAATGGCTCGAAGCAGCTCAATTGCGGAGAGCACAATTATTCCCGCGCCGACGGCGACCGGGAAGTATATCGGCCGCAGATCGTCGCCCAATCGTCTCTCGGAGATCAGGTAGGAGTAATACAGATACCCCGCGCCCACGCAGAGAATGAGCAGCAAGAGTAACATGTTCACGAGCTTTGTGGTCATCCGCCCTCCCTAGCGTAGACCGGTCCTCAACGAACGACGTTGCGATTGCAACGACGCTCCACTACAATGAAAACTACGCGGGTCATCTTGGCAAGGACGAAGATTTCTTGACGGACGCCGGTGGCCGCGGGGAGCCGCAGGAATAGAGGGAGGCAGATGTGGCGAAGGTCATCATTCTTGACGAACGCGACAACGTAGCGACGGCGATGGCTGACATCGCGGCGGGAGAGAAAATCTCCTCGGGAGGCGGCGAAACCGTTGCGGCAGAAGAAATTCCCTTCGGTCACAAGATCGCGCTGACGTTCCTCGCGGACGGGGCGGAGATACTGAAATACGGAGAGTCGATCGGGTTGGCGAAGGGGGACATCGCTCAGGGGGCATGTGTCCACGTGCACAATGTCGAGAGCCAGCGCGGTCGCGGCGACAGGGGAGCGAGCAAATGAGTGAGCCGGGATTTTGGGGCTACCGCCGCCCAGATGGAAGCGCGGGCATCCGCAACCACGTCGCCATTCTCGCGGTGATGGACAGTGCGAACGGTATCGTGAAGAGCCTGTCCAATCTGGTTCGGGGCACGGTGGCGATCCCTGTCTGGTACGGGCGCGGTCAGTTCGGCAACGACGACACCGTTTTCCGCCGCGCGCAGGTCGGCCTGGGCACCAATCCGAACGTCGCCGCGGTCCTGGTCGTCAGCCTCGAGAAGGTCTCGGCGGAAAAGGTCGCCGGCTCGATCGCTCTTTCGGGCAAGCCGGTCGAGCACATATCGGTGCAGGACGTCGGGGGGACCGTCGAGGCCATTGCGGCCGGGATGCGGAAGCTTCTCGGGATGGTGAGCGAAGCCTCGGCACAGCGCCCCGAGTGGATCCCGCTGTCGGAGATGGTACTCGGCGTCGAGTGCGGTGGCACCGATACCACGTCCGGCGTGGCCGCCAATCCCGCTATAGGTTGGGTAGCCGATCGGGTGGTGGATGCCGGCGGGACGGTCTATCTCTCAGAAGCCTCCGAATGGATGGGCGCGGAGCAGATCCTCGCCCGCCGTGCGGCGAACGAGGAGGTCAGCGATGCGATTTGGGCGGCGGTCCGTCGTATCGAAGACAGCGCCATCGCCCGTGGCGTGGACATTCGCGGCGCCAATCCCGTTCCTGATAACATTCGCGGTGGCATTACGACGATCGAGGAGAAGTCGCTCGGCGCGATCATCAAGGGCGGCACGACGGAGGTGAAGGGCGTGCTCGACTATGCGGTCAAGGCCGAAGGGAAAGGGCTCTACTGCATGGACACCGCCGCCCCGGCCGCAGAGTCGATGACCGGGCTTTCCGCCGGGGGCGCCCAGATGATCCTCTTCTCGACCGGGCAGATGAACATCATGGGCGGTCTTCTGTCTCCGACGGTCAAGGTGACAGGCAACCCGCGGACTGCAGCCAAGCTCGCCGACAACGTCGATGTGGATGTCTCTCCAATGCTCGAAGACGAGAGCCTGGAGGAGGCGGGCGCGCGTCTTCTCGACTTCTCCCTCCAGGTCGCAAGCGGAAGGTTCACGCGCGCGGAGATGCTCCACGACGAGGATATTGCGATCAGTCGATTCGAGCCGACCGTCTAGGGTGATCGCGTGACGCGCGCGCGCTACGACGTCGAGGCGCTATCGCGCTTCGTTGCGCGATTGTTCGCCGGCGAGGGCCTGCCGGAGGATCACGCCGCCATGGTGGCCGACGCCCTCCTGACAGCCAACCTGCGCGGCGTCGATACACATGGCGTTGTACGTGTGCCGGCGTACATGAAGCGGTTGCGTGCAGGATTGCTCAATCCGAAACCGCGGATGCGGGAAGCGAACCCCATGCCCGTGAGCTTCGTTCTCGATGCCGATAACGCCATGGGTCCGGTCGGAGCGTTCACGGCCATCGAGGCCTGCATGTCGCGGGCCGCCGAGTTCGGCGTCGGTGCTTCGACGGTTCGCCATAGCAATCACTTCGGCGCGGCGTCTGTCTACACGGTTCATGCGGCCCGAAGGGGCTTTATCGCTATCGCGATGTCGCCCGGCGCCCGCACATTGGCGCCGCACGGAAGCAGGGCTCCGCTTCTGGGCACCAATCCCTTCGCTGTCGCGGCGCCTGCGGGACAAAATCCTCCATGGTCGCTCGACATGGCAGCAAGCGTAGCCGCACGCGGCCATATTCGCGTGGCGGCACAGGAGGGGCGCTCCATACCCGAAGGTTGGGCTCTGGATGAAAAGGGCCGCCCCACGACCGACCCTGAAGCCGCTCTGAATGGCGTGATGCTGCCGTTCGGTGGCCCAAAGGGATCTGGCCTCGCCATGATGGTGGACATTCTCGCCGGCGTGCTCGCCGGCTCCGCATTCACCGGGGACATAAGGGACTGGGTGAAAGACTTCACGGGGCCTTCGGATGTCGGACATTTCTTTCTTGTGGTGAAGGTTGAAGCCTTCATGCCCGCCGCCGAGTTCGCCGACCGAATGGAGACGGCGATACTAAGAACGAAGGCTCTTCCGCCGGCCGAAGGCGCAGCCGAGGTGTTCTATCCCGGCGAGCGCAGTGGCCGCATGGAACAAGAGCGCCGGCAAAACGGCATTCCGCTCTCCGGGAAGGCCATCGTCGCTCTCGCGGAACTGGCGACGACTGATTGCCCCTTCCCCGAACCTGTTGGCGAACGCTAGGCGATATTCTCGGCAAGTGAGGGGTCCGGCGAAAGTTCGCCCCTCTCGATCCTCTTGATGATCGCGTTCACTCGCTCATGTGCGCCAACGTCGATTCCGAGCTCGCGGCCTCGCCGGGCGACGAGGCCGTTGATCGCATCGGTTTCCGTTCGCCGGCCTTTCCGAATGTCCTGCGCCATCGACGGGCGTTGCTCGGCTGACCGGCCTGCGGCGACCTCGGTCATGGCGGCGCGTATCGACGCTCGCGCGGCAGGGTCGCCATCTGCGGCTGCTTCGAGCATGGCGAAGTCGAAGGTCGTATCCACCAGCCTGTACCCCAATGCCCGGCCGACCTTCACGGCTTGGGCTCCGAGCGTTATTCCCAGTTCCACCGTCACCGGGTCACTGTCGCGCTCACGTCCCGTCATTCCCGTCATTGCCGAAAGGCCGTTGCGCATCGAGTTCACGATCAGCTTCGACCATTTCACGCCATTGAGATTCTCGGTCGCCGTGGTCTGCTCCGCGCTCGAAAGAATCTCGATCAGGGGCTGACACCAGGGACCAGCGCCCTCCAGGGCCCCCACAGCCACGCTTCCTTTCGGAGCGAGGCGCCGAACGACGCCCGGCGCGACGAGCTCGCAGGCCAGCGAGGCAATCGCGCATCCGTAGGTGCGTTCGGGGCCTGCCAGCGCGGCAATGACCGGTTCATTGACCGAGTTCTGCAACGAGACGATCGCCCCGCCCTCTGACAACCACGGCAGCGCAAGCTGCGTCGACCACGCGGTATCGTAGGATTTCTGGGCGATGAACACTACGTCGAAGGGATCGGTGCGGACGAGGTTCTGGACGTCACCGACATGAAGCGGCCAGGTCGCGACGGTCGCGGTGTTGCTACCATCTCCCATACCGTCGATACGGAGCCCGACCGAGCGAATCCTCTCGACGTTTTCCGGCCAGGGGTCCACGAGTGTGACGTCGAGGCCGGACCTGATCATCGCGGCGCCGAAATATCCGCCAATGGCACCTGCGCCGCACATCAATATTCGATAAGGCATGTCGGGATCCGGCCCAGGGCCGCGTTTCGGCCCGCTCCGCACTGGCGGAACGGGCCTGCTCTTTACTCGCTGAGTTCGGCGACGCGGTTGCGGAAAAACTCGTCGAACTCTTCGTAGGCCATGTAGGCATCCTGCTGCTTCTGCTTGGCCATGTACTCTCTCCAGCGCGGGTCCTTGATCGCCTCCTCGAACGCGGCGGACAAGGTGGCGAGGATCTCCTCGGGCACACCAGCCGGTGCGAACACGCCGCGCCACAGGACATCGTCATCGATAGACGTGAGACCCATTTCCTTGAAGGTCGGAACATCCGGACGCTCGGGGACGCGTTCGCCGAGGCTTTGACCCAGAATGCGAATCTCACCGGCATCGACCTGCGCGTTGATATTGGACGAGGTGATGACCGCTGCATCGATGTTTTCGCCGAGAATGGCGGAGACGACATTCGAACCACCATCGTAGGGAACGTAGGTCACCTCGATGTCGGCAGCATTCGAAAGCTTGTTCACGAAGGCCGAAGACCAGCTTCGCGAGCCGACGCCGCCCATGCGGATCGCCCCCGGGTTTTCCTGAGCGTAACTGACAAAATCCTCGAACGTCTCGAACTGGCTGCCGGCCGGAACCATCAGCGTCTTGTAGTCCGCGTTGATGCGCGCCACGGCTTGCACGTCGTCGACGGTCACAGGCCAGTCCCCCGTCGACAAGCCGAGCGCCAGAGTGTCGGACTGGCTGAACAGGGTGTAGCCGTCCGCAGGCTGGGTTGCAGCCGCCGCGACGCCGATCGCGGTGCCGCCGCCGGCGCGGTTGGTAGGTACGATCGGGACGCCGAGTACGTCCTCCGTGGCGGCGATGAGGGTCCGCGCGAAAGTGTCCGCCCCGGAGCCAGCCGAGAACGGGATGATCCACTCGATTTCCTTGTTAGGATAATCTTGGGCGCTGGCGCCGCCGGCGACCAGGGCGATGCCGGTCGCGATGACGCCCATGAGGCCCGTTGCATTTCGTCTGATGTTCATTTCTTGTTCCTCCTCCTTAGAGTTTTGAAGTTGCTCCGGGCTTGCCGCCCGTGTTCTTGGTTGTGGTAATCGGTTCCGTTTTTCCGGATGACCTTTCAGAGGCCGGTCTTCTCCCTGAAGGACTTTGCCTGCTCCGGTGAAAAGCTTCTGAGCCGGAGATCGCGCAGATACGGACCGAAGGCCGCTTCGATCTCGTTCCCGAAGCGGGCATGAATCTCGGCCATGTAGAAATCGTGCCGGATGAGCGTCTCGGCCATCTGCACGACGGCGTGGTTGCGTGTGTAAAAGGCGGTGAGATTGTCGGTCGTCGCCGTCAGCGCGATCTGGTGATCAACGGTCATGGTGAACAGGTTGTCCGCCGACCCCATCCGCACACCGTTGTCCTCGTGCAGATAAACCTGACAGGTTTCGCCGACCCGAAACTCGTCTGCATCGTCCCCGAAGAGAATTATCATGATCTCCACGCCGAGCGCCGCTGCTTCGGTCAGGGTTTCTATGTGGGGTGCCAAGACGTCGCGCGCGGCTTTGATGCGGATCGTGCTCTGGCTTTCTCGGACTAAAGACGCGATCTTCTCGTGAATTTCCTTCTCGCCCCGAACATTCCAGACATACGGATCGTCTACGGGTTGCTGCAGCATCGCCAGCTTCTCGGCGAGGTCCTCGCAGACCGAAGCGGTTTCGCGCACGATACCCTTAAGATGCTGCTTCGGCGGAATTGCAACATAGCGGCGCGGGTTGTCGCTAACCGGCTGAACGGCGCCCCGCTTCGCCAACGTGTCCAGAGCATTGTACGTGTTGGGCCGTGGCACACCGCTCGCCTTCGCAATCTCATAGGCCGTAGCCGGGCTTGAGCGAAGAAGCTGCATGTAAACCCGTGCTTCGTAGTCGGTGAAACCAATGGACCTGAAGCCTTTCAGAATATCGTCGTCGCCCTCTCGAGCGGGATCCGGCTGCGGATTCGGTACTACGCTCACTTTCTCGCTCCGCTTATGTCCTTGGCCGCCAAACGCCCGACTTCGTAAGCCCGGTATCGGGCAAGGGCGCTCACGGCGGCTGGCACCTCGTCAAAAGTGGGAACGCGGCGAAGCGCGGCTTCCTCGCGAAAGCGGCGTCGCCAGGCATCGACGTCCTCGCTTCCGTCCGAGCGCAGTACAAGGACGCGATGCTCGCGATCGCCGACTTCCTCGCCGAAGACGGCCTTCATGAGGTTCGGAAGAAAGCCCTGCACATGACGATACCCCATAATGACCGGTAGGTTCAGGTGAATCACGGTCGCATAAGGAGCGACGAGTCGGGTGTTGATGTCGAGTATTCCGGCGGAGACGCGACCCTCCTCCTCCTTCAGAACGCTTGCAGGCAGATCGATCGGGTTGGCCAGGCTGGCGCCGGGGGGAAGGGCAATTTTCTTGAAGGCTGCGCGCGCCTTTTCGGACGGTTGGGCAAGTCGGAAACCGGCCCTGTCCAGTGCATCGGTGGCGAGAACGCTCGCACCACCGCCATTGCCGAACAGGGTGATTTCCGCTGGTCGCGGCTGGTCGCGCGGCAACAGCCAGTGGCAGAGCTGCAGCATGTCGAGGAAGGACTCGAGCGTTTCGGTGAGGATCATTCCGGTCTGTGCAGCGAGCGCCTTCCAGGCGCGATCGCTGCCGCCCATTGCTCCCGTGTGAGAGGCCGCGGCGGCCCGGCCGAGCTGCGTCGCCCCGCCCACCAGAACCACCACGGGTTTCCTGCCGCCATTCGCGCGGGCGAGCTCCTTGAAGCGGTCGCCGTCCTTCACATCTTCGACGTACAAACCGATGACTTCGGTGCCGCTGTCTTCGAGGAAATGCTCGAAGAGGTCGGAAGCATCGATGTCGATCGCATTGCCGATGGTCACCAGTCCGCTGAAGCGCAGCCCGAGAGACTGACCGCGGCGCAGTACATCCATGCCCAGTCCTCCGGACTGGCAGACGACGCCGATGTCACCAGGTTCTGTCAGTACACCTTCCATGAAGGTGTAAGGTGCAGAAGGCGCGTGGGTGCCCATGCAGTTGGGCCCGATCAGGCGCACGCCTTCCCGAGCGGCCACGGCCAGCAGATCCCGCTCCCATGCAGCTTGTCGCTCCGGCGGTGCGCTGGCCATGACCTGCGCGAGGCAGATACGTCCCCCGGCATCCGCGAGGACGTCTAGCGCACGCTCGGCCGGCACCGTCAGATAGGCGTAATCAACGGGACCAGGCAGGGCGGCAAACCCCGAGTAGCACTGCCGTCCCTCGATCTCGCTGGCAGACGGATGAATGGGATAGACATCCCCCGAATAGCCCGACTCGCGAAGGAGACGCAGAAAACGATTACCGGCCGAGGTGCCGCGCGTCGATGCGCCGGCGACGGCGATGCTCCTCGGTTGAAAGAGCGGCGCGAGGTCGAGGGGCGGGCGAGGGGCTGCTGCGATCGCAGGCTCAGTCCGCAATACGATCCGCGCGTCCACGGCAACAAGTCCGTCCGGTCGCGCAATGACCGGGTTGAGGTCAAACTCTGCCATCTTTCCGGAGTGGCGCGTAAACAGTCCGTCAGCCCCCCCAAGGGCCAGGAGCGCGTTCTCCAGTGCAAGCAGGTCTGCCTTCTCCCGCCCTCGCGCGCCGTGCAGGATCGGGCTTGATCGAAGAGATTCGATCATTTCGCGCGCATCGGCCCGGTCTATTGGGCAGAGACGAAACACGGAGTCCTGGAGCACCTCCGCGAAGATGCCGCCGGTCCCGAGCATCAGCATCGGTCCCAGCTGCGGATCGGTGCTGCCGCCGATCATCAATTCCAGGCCCGGCGGTGCCATCTCCTCCACAAGGAATCCCGCCAGCCTTTCGCCGGCTGCATTCATCCGCGCGGCGATCTCATGTCCGGCAACGGCAAGCTCGCCGCCGCGGCCGACGCCCAGTCGGACCGCGCCGATGTCGCTCTTGTGAAGAGCGCTGTGGGCAAGCGCCTTCAGAGCGAAGGGAGGCGTCAGCCCGGCTGTGGCTTCCGGCAAAGCGGCTTGGTGACCGACCTTCACCCCGCGCGGAACTGCGATTCCGAGACTTGCCAGGAGCCGCTTGCCCGTGTGTTCGTCGAGCGCGTCGGCGCCCATGCCGATCGCGTCTGCGAACAGACGCCCTGGATCTTCGTGCGTCGGCTTGGCTGAGGTGGCGAGAGGCTGCATCAAAAACTCGTCGGCCAGTTCGCCAGGCGATGTTCGCCGACGCTACCGTTTGGGCCTCCGCACTGCACTTCCAGTGCATCGACAAGGAAGCGACGGGTCTCGCTCGGGGCGATCACGGCCTGCGCCTCGAAAAGCTCGGCCAGTGCGAAGGCAGAGCTGTCCTGCGCAATTTCGGCGACAAGGGCCTCGAAGCGTTCGGGATCGTCCTCCTGTTTCACCCCGTACAGGATGTTGACACCCACTCGTGGGTCCATGAAGCCGAAGTTCGCCGTGGGCCACGCGGCGGCGAGGTCGGAATAACGCCCCCCGCCCATGTTCAGATAGGCCTGTCCGTAGTTCTTGCGGAGCGTCAGGGCGATACGCGGGACGGTGACCTGAGAGAGCGCGTTCATCCAATTCATGATACGTCCGGGCGCCCATCGGCGTTCGCCGTCGATCCCGATGAGAAAACCCGGTTGATCCACAAGAAAAATGATCGGCAGGTTGAAGCTGTCACAGAGCACCAGATGGCTCGTCGCCTTTCGCATCGCGTCCACGTCGATCGCTCCGCCCCGCACCATCGGGTTCGACGCGATGATACCCACACTCCGGCCCCCGAGCCGGGCAAGGGCGGTTACGAGCGAGCGCCCGAAGCGCGGCTTGAGCTCAAATAGTGTGTCGCGGTCGAGGACCGCCCCCAGGATCTTTCGTGAATCGTAGACGCTGTTCTGGCTGGGGGGGAAGCCGTCGAGCACCGTGAGCGCTGCCTGATCGGAGCCATCGGGCACGCGCGTGCGTTCCGGCTCCGCTCCCGAATGCTGCGGCATGTAGCTCAGATAGCGCCTGAGAACCGCCAGGGCCTCCTCATCCGTTTCCACGGCGTAATCGAC
>NZ_DATFIP010000047.1:0-98660 GCF_035270045.1 Salibaculum sp. | reverse complement strand
TCGGTCAGATCGCGGCGGATGGTCTGCAGCGTGACGCCGAAATGCGCCGCCAGCCCTTCGACCGTGACCTTGCCGTCGCGGCGGACCATCTCGAGAATCTCGGGGTGGCGGAGCGTCTGGGACATCTTCGCAGCCTTTCGTTTCAAACGACTTAATCAGGACATCGCGGCCCGTTCGCGCAGAATCAAACATCCGTGACGCGGCGTCCGACGCAGCGAAGGAACATTTCGCAGCTTTGCGGACCGGGGGGAGCCTGCCAGGGCATTGATTTTGCTTTATGATATTAAAAGCGAATATTTTCGAAAATTTTTGTGTTGCGTTTTTGGGCAATTCGTCACAGTTTTTAGCACACGGCGCGCATGGAGGATGCGAGGCGTATGGAGGAAAGCCCTTGACCACCCGCTCGGACAACGAGGTAACGGATCTCTTCATCATCGGCGGCGGCATCAATGGCTGCGGCATTGCCCGTGATGCGGCAGGGCGCGGATTGTCTGTCACGCTGGCCGAGATGAACGATCTGGCATCCGCAACTTCCTCGGCCTCGACCAAGCTGTTTCACGGCGGGCTGCGCTACCTTGAATTTTTCGAATTTCGACTCGTCCGCGAGGCGCTGGTCGAGCGCGAGACGTTATTGCGCGCCATGCCTCATATCAGCTGGCCGATGCGCTTCGTGCTGCCTTACCACAAGGACATGCGCTTCGAATCCGAGACCCCGACTTCGAAGCTGCTGTCCCTTTTCATGCCGTGGATGAAGGGACGGCGTCCGGCCTGGCTGATCCGGCTCGGGCTTTTTCTTTACGACAACCTGGGCGGGCGGAAGATCTTGCCAGGGACGACAACGCTCGACCTGACCAAGGCCCCAGAAGGCGCGCCGCTGCAGGATCGTTTTGCCAAGGCCTACGAATACTCCGACTGCTGGGTCGAGGATTCTCGCCTGGTCGTGCTTAATGCCCGCGATGCCGAGGCGCGCGGCGCACAGATTCGCGCCCGGACCGAGGTGGTCAGCGCCAGCCGTGAAAACGGTCTCTGGCGCATCGAGACGCGCGACACCGAAACCGGGGAAACCGCAACAAATCATGCCCGTATGCTGGTCAATGCCGCCGGACCATGGGTCGGTGACGTGATCCAGACGCGGGTGCGGCTCAACTCCAGCGACGGCGTGCGTCTGGTGCGCGGCAGCCACATTGTGACCCGCAAGCTCTACGATCATGACAAATGCTACTTCTTCCAGGGCACCGACGGTCGGATCATCTTCGCCATCCCCTACGAGCGCGACTTCACCCTGATCGGCACCACCGACGCCGAGCACGACGATCCCTCGGTCAAGCCCGAGTGCACCCCCGCGGAACGCCGCTACCTGCTGGATTTCGCGAACCACTACTTCGAACAGGAACTGGGCGACGAGGATATTGTCTGGACCTATTCCGGCGTGCGGCCACTTCATGATGACGGGGCCAGCAGCGCGACTGCGGCCACGCGGGACTACACGCTCAAGGTGGACACGACGGGTGGGCCGCCAGTGCTCAATGTCTTTGGTGGCAAGATCACCACCTACCGGCGTCTGGCCGAAGCCGCGCTGGAGCAGATCGGCGCGCATCTTCCCCTCTCGCGGGGACCCTGGACCGCTGGCGTGCCGCTTCCGGGCGGTGACTTTCCCGTGGATGGCGTCACAGATCTGGTGGAGGGGTTGTGCCGCGATCATCCGTTCCTGACCCGCGACTGGGCGCTGCGCCTGGTGCGCGCCTACGGCACCGAGGCGCGCAGCATTCTGGGCGAGGCGCAAGACGCGGAGGCCCTGGGCCGGGACTTTGGCGCGACCCTGACCGAGGCCGAGGTGCGTTGGCTGATGACCCGCGAATACGCCCGGCGCGCCGAGGATGTGGTCTGGCGCCGCAACAAGCTTGGCCTGCGGCTCGACCAGTCCCAGGTGGCCGCCCTGGAGGAGTGGATGGCCAAGAACACAATCCGCGCGGATGCCGCGGAATGAGGAGGAGACCGGGATGACGCTGGAACTGAAAGGCGTGACCAAGAGCGTGGATGGGCAGATTCACATTCATCCAACGGACATGACACTGGAGCAGGGCACGATGAACGTGTTGCTGGGGCCGACCTTGTCGGGCAAGACCTCCCTAATGCGTCTCATGGCCGGTCTCGATGCGCCGGGCAGCGGGCGGGTCTACTGGCGTGGTGAGGACGTGACGGGCATGCGCGTTCAGGACCGCAAGGTGGCCATGGTCTACCAGCAGTTCATCAACTACCCCTCGATGACCGTCTACGACAACATCGCTTCGCCGATGCGGCTGCTTGGCATCGAAACTGCCGAGATCGACCGCCGCGTCCGCGAAAGCGCCGACCTGATGCAGCTTGGACCGATGCTGGACCGCAAGCCGCTGGAACTCTCGGGCGGGCAGCAGCAGCGTTGCGCGTTGGCCCGCGCGCTGGTCAAGGACGCGGGCCTCGTGCTTCTGGATGAACCCTTGGCCAATCTCGACTACAAGCTGCGCGAGGAATTGCGCATCGAGATCCCAAAGATCTTCGAGGCCGCAGGCTCGATCTTTGTCTACGCCACGACCGAGCCGGAAGAGGCCCTGTTGCTGGGTGGCAAGGTCGCCACCCTATGGGAGGGGCGCATCACCCAGTTTGGGCCGACACCCGAGGTCTACCGTCAGCCGGTGGATGCGACCACCGCGCGGGTATTCAGCGACCCACCGATGAACTTCCTGCCGATCTCCAAGACCGGCAATCGCATCATGTTCGGCGACGGCCAGAGCGCGGCGGCCGCGGGCAAATTGGCGGATCTGGAGGACGGACGCTACACGGCCGGGTTCAGGCCCAATCACCTGGAAATCGGCCGGCACGCCGCAGATGCGATGGAATTCCGCACGACGCTGAGCGTGACCGAACTGACCGGGTCCGAGACCTTCGTGCACCTCGATCACCACGGCGAGCGCTGGGTCGGCCTCATACACGGGGTTCATGACCTGTCGCTGGGCGAAGAGCTGAGCGTCTGGCTGGACCCGCGCCATGTCTACATCTTCGCCGAGGACGGCGGCCTTGTTGCGCCCGCCGCCTATGCGCTGGCTGCCTGAGGGAGGAACCGATGGCCAAGATCACGCTCGACAATCTCGCGCATTCCTATCTGCCCGCTCCGACATCCGAAGCGGACTTCGCGCTCAAGGAACTCAACCACGACTGGGAAGACGGTGCGGCCTATGCGCTGCTCGGTTCCTCGGGTTGTGGCAAGTCCACCCTGCTCAACATCATCTCCGGGCTGCTCCAGCCAAGCCAGGGACGCATCCTGTTCGACGGGAACGACGTCACCCATGCCCCCACGACCGAACGCAACATTGCCCAGGTTTTCCAGTTCCCGGTCGTCTATGACACAATGACCGTTCGGGACAACCTGGCCTTTCCCCTTCGGAACCGCGGCCGGGACGAAGCCTACGTCGCCCAACGCGTTCAGGAGATTGCCCGCATGATCGGGATGGAGGACACGCTGCGCCGCAAGGCGCGCGGCCTGACCGCCGACGCCAAACAGAAGATCAGCCTTGGCCGCGGCATGGTGCGCCAGGATGTGAATGCGCTGCTTTTCGATGAGCCGCTGACGGTGATCGACCCGCACATGAAGTGGGAGCTGCGCACGCAGCTCAAGACCCTGCACCGCGACTTCGGCCATACCATGATCTACGTCACCCACGACCAGACCGAGGCGCTGACCTTCGCAGACAAGGTGGTGGTGATGTACGACGGCCGCGTGGTTCAGATCGGCACGCCCGAGGAACTCTTCGAACGGCCCGAGCATACCTTCGTGGGTTACTTCATCGGCTCGCCGGGCATGAATGTCATCCCCGCGGATGTCCAGGGCAAACGGGCTGTCGTCAATGGCTCGGAGATCCCGCTGGGCCAGGCCTATCGCCCACCCCAGGGCAAGGTAGAGATCGGCGTTCGCCCCGAATATGCGCGTCTGTCGCAGACCGAAGGATTGCCGGTGCAGGTGCGCCGGGTCGAGGATGTGGGCCGGCACAAGATCATCCGCGCGGATTTTTTTGGCCAAGACATCAACATTATCGCCGGCGAAGACGACCGCGTCAGCGCCGACATGAACCGCGTCACCTTCGATGCGGATCACGTCAACGTCTACGCCAACGACTGGCGTGTTGAGGGGGAGGCCGCGTGATGAACAAGACCGTCAATCAAAAGGCATGGTTTCTGGTGCTTCCGGTGCTGATCCTGGTCTCGTTCTCGGCGGTGATCCCGCTGATGACCGTGATCAACTACTCGGTGCAAGACACCTTTGGTCAGAACCAGTTCTTCTGGTCCGGGCTGATCTGGTTCGAGGAGATGCTGGCCTCGGACCGGATGTGGGACGCGCTGGGCCGGCAGCTGATGTTCTCGGGCATCATCCTGGCGATCCAGGTGCCGCTGGGCATCTTCGTGGCGCTGAACATGCCCAAGAGCGGGGTCTGGTCCTCGGTCTGCCTGGTTCTCATGTCGCTGCCTTTGCTGATCCCCTGGAACGTGGTCGGCACCATCTGGCAGGTTTTCGGCCGCGTCGACATTGGCCTGCTGGGCTACACGCTGGATGCGATCGGGATCGACTACAACTACACGCAGGACAAGTTCGCCGCCTGGGTGACGTTGATCGTCATGGACGTCTGGCACTGGACATCCCTGGTGGCGCTGCTGGCTTTCGCAGGGCTCAAGTCGATCCCCGACGCCTATTACCAGGCTGCCAAGATCGACCAGGCAAGCCGCTGGAAGGTCTTCCGCTACATCGAGCTTCCCAAGATGAGCGGCGTTCTGACGATCGCGATCCTCTTGCGCTTCATGGACAGCTTCAAGATCTACACCGAGCCCTTCGTTGTCACCGGCGGTGGCCCCGGCAACTCCACCACGCTGCTGTCGATCGATCTGGTGAAAATGGCACTGGGACAGTTCGATCTGGGACCGGCCGCAGCTTTCTCAATCATGTATTTCCTCGTGATCCTTCTCGTCTCCTGGGTGTTCTACACCGTGATGACAAACCTTGATAAGCAGGAGGGCTGACCCATGGCCGACATGACCGTCAACAAGGCATCCAGCCGTCCGCGCGGCCTGCCCCGGATCAACAGCCGCCTCTTGGTGATGACCCTCTACTTGGTCTTCCTGATGCTGCCGATCTACTGGCTACTGAACATGAGCTTCAAGACGAACGCGGAGATCCTGAGCACCTTCTCACTGTGGCCACGCGATCTGACCTTTGCGAATTATGTCACGATCCTGACCGACCCGGCGTGGTATACGGGCTACATCAACTCTATCATCTACGTGACGCTGAATACGGTGATCAGCCTGGCGGTGGCCCTTCCGGCGGCCTATGCGTTCTCGCGTTACCACTTCATGGGCGACAAGCATCTGTTCTTCTGGCTCCTGACCAACCGCATGGCGCCGCCCGCGGTCTTTGCGCTGCCCTTTTTCCAGCTCTACAGCTCGGTCGGCCTGTTCGACACGCATATCGCGGTTGCATTGGCACACACGCTGTTCAACGTGCCCCTGGCGGTGTGGATTCTCGAAGGCTTCATGCGGGGCGTGCCCAAGGAGATCGACGAGACCGCCTATATCGACGGCTACGGTTTCGGGCGCTTTTTCGTGAAGATCTTCATGCCGCTGATCGCAAGCGGGATCGGTGTCGCGGCCTTCTTCTGCTTCATGTTTTCGTGGGTGGAGCTGCTGCTGTCACGCACCCTGACCAGCGTCGATGCCAAACCCATCGCCGCCACGATGACCCGGACGGTGGGCGCCTCGGGCGTCGACTGGGGCGTGCTGGCCGCCGCGGGCGTGCTCACGATCCTGCCGGGGGCCCTCGTGATCTATTTCGTACGCAATTTCATCGCCAAGGGCTTTGCCCTGGGCCGCGTCTAAGGGAGGACGAAACATGGCATGGATGGCATGGACCTGGCCAACGGCGATCTTCTTCATGGTCATCGCCGGCCTGTTGATCACCTTCTCGGTGCTCGCGATCAAGTTTCCGGAAACCCCACGCAAGGGCATCCTGCAGCTCGAGACGACGCGCGGCGACCGACTTTTCATCACCCTTTTGGGCTCGGCCTTCATCAATCTGGCCTGGCTCGGACTCGTTGGGGCACAGCAACCCTATGCCCTTATCGTCTGCCTGATCTACGCTCTCGCGGTCTTCCGCTGGGTCTAGACAGGCACTGACGAGGCCGGAAAGAAGGGGACCGGCCACGTCTCAAATTCCCCTCATGTAACGGTTCAAAGGGAGGACACCAAATGAACCTCAAGTTCAAACTGACCACCGCGACGGCGGCGCTTATGGCGCTTTCCGGGCAGGCGATGGCCGATATGGAAGCCGCGCGCGGCTTTCTGGACGAGAATATCGACCGCTCGGCGCTGAGCCGCGAGGCCCAGGAAGCCGAGATGCAGTGGTTCATCGACGCCGCCGAGCCCTATCAGGGCATGGAGATCAACGTCGTCTCGGAAACCATCGCGACGCATGAATACGAAAGCCAGGTCCTCGCGCCCGCCTTCACTGCGATCACCGGGATCGAGGTGACCCACGACCTCATCGGCGAGGGCGACGTCGTCGAGCGCCTGCAAACGCAGATGCAGACCGGCGAGAACGTCTATGACATGTATGTCAACGACGCCGACCTGATCGGCACGCACTGGCGCTATCAGCAGGTCCGCAACCTGACCGACTGGATCGACGGCGAGGGCGCCGCGGTCACCAACCCGGACCTCGACCTCGAGGATTTCATCGGCACCGCGTCGGCCACCGGCCCTGACGGCAAACTCTACCAGCTGCCCGTGCAGCAGTTCGCCAACGTCTACTGGTTCCGCCATGACTGGTTCACCGATCCCGAGATCATGGCCGATTTCGAAGCGGAATACGGCTACGAACTCGGTGTTCCGGTCAACTGGGCGGCCTACGAGGACATCGCCGAGTTCTTCACCGGCCGCGAGATCAACGGCCAGGAAGTCTATGGCAACATGGACTACGGGCGCAAGCACCCCAGCCTTGGCTGGCGCTTCACCGATGCCTGGATGTCGATGGCCGGGATGGGCGATAAGGGCCTGCCGAACGGCGTCCCGGTCGACGAATGGGGTATCCGCGTCAACGACGACTCCCAGCCGGTCGGGTCCTGCATGTCCCGCGGCGGCGCCACGAACAGCCCCGCAGCAGTCTATGCCATCGAGAAATACAAGGACTGGCTGGAGAACTATGCGCCGCCTGAGGCTGCCGGCATGACGTTCTCCGAGGCAGGACCCGTTCCGGGTCAGGGGGCCATCGCGCAGCAGATGTTCCTCTACACCACCTTCGTCGCCTCGCTGGTCGACGAGGACCTGCCGGTGATGAACGAGGACGGCACGCCGAAATGGCGCCTCGCACCCAGCCCACACGGGGCCTACTGGGAAGAGGGCATGAAGGTCGGCTATCAGGACGTGGGGTCTGCCACCCTGATGAAGTCCACGCCCGTTGACCGCGCACAGGCCGCTTGGCTCTATGCGCAGTTCATCGCCTCCAAGACGGTGGACGTGGAAAAGTCGCACTACGGTCTGACCTTCATTCGCGAAAGCACCATCGAGCATGAGAGCTTTACCGAACGCGCGCCGCGCCTCGGTGGCCTGGTCGAGTTCTACCGTTCGCCCGAGCGTGAAAACTGGACCGATACCGGCTTCAACGTGCCCGATTACCCGCGCCTCGCTCAGCTGTGGTGGCAGAACATCGGTGACGCGTCCTCCGGAGCCAAGACGGCCAAGGAAGCCCTCGACTCGCTTTGTGCGGAGCAGGAGCGCGTGATGGAACGCCTCGAGCGTGCCGGCGTGCAGGGCGATATCGGACCCGCGATGAACGAGGAGCGCGATCCCGAATACTGGCTCAGCCAGCCGGGCGCGCCGAAGCCCGCGCTCGATAACGAGGACCCCGAACCGATCACGATCGCCTATGACGAGCTGATCAAGTCCTGGCAGTAAGCTGCCCCCGGCCGGAGCGCGCAGCGCGCTCCGGCCACCACCACTTTTCCCAACAGATGTTCAGGCACGCGCGTCGAGACACCGCGCGGAGGAGTGAGCCATGTCTTACGTTTTGGCCATCGACCAGGGCACGACCTCGTCCCGCGCCATCGTCTTTGATGCTGAAATGGGCATCGCGGCGACCGCCCAAGAGGAATTCACCCAGAATTTTCCGGAAAGCGGCTGGGTCGAACACGACCCCGAGGAAATCTGGGCCACGACCGCTGGAACCTGCCGGGCCGCCATCGAAAAGGCCGGCCTGACCCCGGGACAGATCGCTGCCATCGGCATCACCAATCAGCGGGAGACCACGCTGGTCTGGGATCGCACCACCGGCAAGCCAATCCACAATGCCATCGTATGGCAGGACCGGCGCACCGCTGGTTTCTGCGCAGAGCTGCGCGCGGCGGGGCACGACAAGACCATTGCGGCTCGCACGGGCCTGCTGGCCGACCCCTATTTCTCGGGCACCAAGTTGAAATGGATCCTCGACCGCGTCGAAGGCGCGCGTGACCGTGCCCGCCGGGGCGAGCTGCTATTCGGCACCGTAGACACCTGGCTGATCTGGAAGCTGACCGGCGGGGCCTCGCAC
Organism: Salibaculum sp.; assembly: GCF_035270045.1. Taxonomy (NCBI): domain Bacteria; kingdom Pseudomonadati; phylum Pseudomonadota; class Alphaproteobacteria; order Rhodobacterales; family Roseobacteraceae; genus Salibaculum; species Salibaculum sp. Next base: position 90,055 of record NZ_DATFIP010000047.1, on the reverse strand, counting down.
GTCACCGATGCCACCAATGCGGCCCGGACCATGCTGTACGACATCCACAAAGGCCGTTGGTCGCGCACGATCTGCGAAATGTTCGACATCCCCCTGCAGATGCTGCCGGAGGTACGCGACTGCGCCGCCGATTTTGGCATGACCCGGCCCGATCTCTTTGGTGGGGCAGTGCCGATCCTGGGGGTTGCGGGCGACCAGCAGGCGGCCACGCTGGGCCAGGCCTGTTTCCAGCCGGGGATGCTGAAATCCACCTACGGCACGGGCTGTTTCGCGCTGATGAACACCGGGCGGACCCCCGTTGCCTCGAAGAATCACTTGCTGACCACCATCGCCTATCAGTTGGACGGCACCCCGACCTATGCACTCGAAGGATCGATTTTCATCGCTGGTGCCGTGGTGCAATGGCTGCGCGACGGGCTGCGGATCATCCGAGATGCGGGCGAGACCCAGCCGCTCGCCGAAGCCGCCGATCCAGGTCAGGAGGTCACGCTCGTGCCGGCCTTCACCGGGCTGGGCGCGCCCTACTGGAACGCCGAATGCCGCGGGGCCATCTTCGGGTTGACCCGCGCCAGCGGCCCCGAGGAACTGGCGCGCGCCGCGCTGGAAAGCGTCGGCTACCAGACCCGTGATCTGCTGGAGGCCATGCAGGCCGACTGGCAGGCCGAGGGGACGCGCCCTACCCTGCGGGTCGACGGAGGCATGACGGCCAGCGACTGGGCGATGCAGTTTCTGTCGGACATCATAAACGCGCCCGTCGACCGGCCCGAGGTGCTTGAGACCACGGCGCTTGGCGCGGCTTGGCTGGCCGGTCAGCGGGCCGGAGTCTATCCGGACATGCAGGCCTTTGCCGATGCTTGGCGAGTTGACCGGACTTTCACTCCCGCGATGCCCGAGGCCATCCGCCAGCGCAAATATGCCGCCTGGGCGCGGGCGGTCGAGGCCACCATGAGGTATTGAACCCATGACCGACCGCCATCCGACCCTGCGCCGGTTTCTGACCCGCCAGGCCGCCCCGATCGACGCCAACCTCGTCTTCTTGATCGAGGACATCGCCTCGGCCTGCCGGGCGATCGGCAACACGCTGCGCAACGCCGCCTTCGAGGGGGCGCAGGGCAGCGCGGGGGCCGTCAATGTCCATCGCGAGGATCAAAAGAAGCTTGACCTGATCGCGGACGACATCATCGCCCGCAGCTGCGAAAACTCGCCTGATCTGGCAGCTCTTGTCAGCGAGGAACGCGAAGCCGCGCACTGGCTTAAAACGCCCGAGACCGGGGATTACCTGTTGTTTTACGATCCCCTGGACGGGTCTTCCAACATTGACGTGAATATCTCGGTCGGTTCGATCTTCTCGGTGGCACGGGTTGCGGAGGATGGTGATACCGACGTCCTCAAGCCCGGCACCGATCAGCGCTGTGCGGCCTATGCCCTCTATGGCCCGACGATGATGTTCGTCCTGAGCCTCGGCCACGGTGTCCACGGGTTTTCTTGTGAATACGGCACCGGCGATTTCCGCCTGACTCACCCCGGGATGTCCATACCCGAGCAGACCTCGGAATTCGCGATCAACGCGTCGCGGCAACGCTTCTGGCCTGTGCCGGTGCGGGCCTATGTCGACCACTGCCTTGCCGGGGAAACCGGCCCACGGGGGCGCGATTTCAACATGCGCTGGACCGCCTCGATGGTGGCCGATGTCCATCGTATCCTAACCCGCGGGGGGATATTTCTCTATCCGGCCGATGCCGAGAACGGGCAAGCGGGCGGCAAGCTGCGCCTTCTCTATGAGGCCAACCCGATGGCCTTTCTCATCGAACAGGCCGGCGGCGCGGCGACACTGGGCGCCGAGCGCATTCTTCCCCTGCTCCCCGAGAGTCACCACCAGCGCGTGCCCGTCGTCCTCGGCTCTGCCGCAGAAGTGGCCCGACTGGCAGAGTATCACGCGCAATGACTGCCTTCACTTTCACAGCCCCGCATAGCACAGTTTTCGGCCGGGGTACGCGCGCAGAGGCGGCGGAGCGGGTCGCGGCGCTGGGGCATCGGGTCCTTCTGGTGCGCGGGCGCGCGGTGGATTGGGTCGACATGCTGCACGACGCACTGATCGGCCAGGGCTGCGCGGTGGAGAGCGTTGTATCGACCGGAGAACCTGACCTGGACAGCGTGCGGCGGGGCGTGAATGCGGCCCGCACCCATTCTGCCGACTGTGTCGTTGGCGTCGGCGGTGGCGCGGTGATCGATCTGGGCAAGGCCATCGCCGCGCTTTGCCCCAGCGCGGGGAATGTTGCGGACTATCTGCCATCGGACGGAACCCCTCCGCGACAGTTCGCTGACCCCCTTCCCACAGTGGCGATCCCGACGACCGCAGGTACCGGCGCCGAGGCGACGCGGAATGCCGTGCTCGGCCTGCCCGGAACAGGGGCCAAGATCAGCCTGCGCGATGCACGTCTCGTTCCCGACCTGGCGATTGTCGATCCGGCTCTGACGGATGGTGCCCCCCGGGGCCTGACGCTGGCCAGTGGACTGGATGCGATCACCCAGCTGATCGAATGCTACCTGAGCTGCCGCGCGACGCCCATCACTGACGCGCTGACCCAATCGGCAATTTCCCCCGCAGTGGCGGCGCTGAAGACCTTGATGCGCAACGAGGACCCGGCCGCACGTGACGACATGGCCCGGGCCAGCTACCTCAGTGGGCTGGCGCTCGCGAATTCCGGCCTGGGGATTGTCCACGGCCTGGCCTCGATCATCGGCGGGCGGGGGGGTGCGCATGGCGCGATCTGTGGCCGCCTCCTGCCGGCGGCGCTGGATGTGAACGCGGCGGCACTTCGGTCACGCGGCCTTTCGTCCGCGCGTATCGAAGAGATCGACATCATCCTGAACCGGCATTTCGGGGATTCCGCGACCAGCGGCAGCGCGGCGTTGCGCCATTTCATTGATCGCCATGAACTGCCGGCCCTTGCGGCGCTCAACCTGCACAATGCGGACAAGCCGGAAGTGGCAAACCTTGCCGTGACGGCCTCGTCGACGCGCGCCAATCCGGTGTCCCTCACCGAAGACGAAATCGCCCTTATCCTGCGTGATACGGATTGATCCGCGCACCGAGCCGCGTGGCACGTTCAGTCGGAAAGGCCACCGGTCGTCCGGGGCTTGCCGTCGGGGCCGTCGTGACCCGGATCATCCCAAGTGGAGATGCCCCTATCGCGGCGATCGACCATGTGCGCCTCGGTTGAAGTGGTCCCGCCATTTCCGACGTATTGGCAGCGTCTCTGAGGTGTATCGCGGCTAGGTTTCATTCGGCTTTCGGTTCCTGCGCTCGGCCGGATATCCGGCGTCTGGCGTGCGCCGTTCGGGCGCGGAACGGGGCATTCGGTGTTGCGGCAGGCCCTTCCGATCCTTGATGACGTGGCGCGCCCGGAACCCGTCGTGAAACGCCTTGGTCTTGGGAGTTCCAAAAAGGGTCTTCGTCTTTAAGAGGTTGGGGGCGTGAGTTCGAATCTCGCCACCCCGACCAATTTGACCAATGGCCCCCGCTCTCCTCGGTGGTCAATCCTCGGCCGGGTGGTCGTCGTAGGTGTCCGACAAGATGCGGCGAGCGTCCCCCTCCGGATCGTCGTACTGGTTGGTCCGCAGGGTCCAGATGAACCCGACCAACCCTACGATCCCGAGGAAGATCGAGATGGGGATGAGAAAGGACAAGACTTCCATTCTTACCTCACGCGCAGGGCGTTCAGGGAGACTGTTATCGAACTGGCCGACATCGCCAGCGCAGCGATCAGGGGCGAACACAGGCCAGCAACCGCTAGCGGTACGGCGATGATATTGTACCAGGTCGCCACTGTGAAGTTCTCCCGAATGCGGCGCAGGCTGCGCCCGGCGGTGCTTATGGCCTCGGGAAGGGGAGCGAGGGTGGAGCCGAGCAGCACGATGTCCGAGGCCACGCGTGCCGCGTCCAGCGCCGAGGCGGGCGAGATCGAGGCATGGGCGGCCGTAAGCGCGGCGGTGTCGTTCAATCCATCGCCCACCATAAGCACCTTGGCGCCTTCCGCGCTCAGGGCCTCGATGCGGGCGGCCTTGTCGGCAGGCAGAGCCTCGGCGGTCCAGTCGTCGATCCCGAGGGTTTCGGCCAGCGATCGGACCGCTTGCGGACCATCTCCGGACATCAGGATCACGCGCAGACCGCTTTGCTCGAGGGCCGCCACAGTTTCAGCCGCGCCATTGCGCAGCCGGTCGGTGAACAGGAAGGGTTGCGCAGCGTCACCGCCCACCCGCAGCCAGGCGGCGGTCTGGTCTACAGACCCGGCCCCGACCCAGCCGGCGCGGCCCAGCCGGACAGTGCTGCCCTGCCAGGTCCCTTCGGTGCCGTGGCCCGGCACCTCTGTAACCCCGGTGACCTCGGCGGGGACAACGCCCGCATCGCGCGCGGCTTGGGCCAGCGCCTTGGACAGCGGGTGCGCCGAACCTTCGGCCAGGGCCAATGCGATCTGCAGGTCGCGCGGGGGCAGCGACTGAAGGTTGGTCAGGACGGGGGTGCCCGCGGTCAGCGTGCCTGTCTTGTCGAAAACCACCGTGTCGACCTGCGCCAGGCGTTCCAGCGCTGTGGCGTTCTTGATCAAGAGCCCGTGACGGAACAGGCGACCTGACGCGGCGGTGGTGACTGCCGGAACGGCCAGCCCGAGCGCACAGGGGCAGGTGATGATGAGCACGGCGGCGGCAACGTTGAGCGCAACGCGAAGATCCCCCGAGTAGAGGAGCCAGCCCACGAAGGCCAGTGCCGACAGGATATGCACGCCGGGTGCATAGAGCTTGGCCGCCTTGTCGGCCAGAGAAGTGTAGCGCGACCGCCCGGATTCGGCGATCGCCACCAGGTCGGCCATGCGGTGCAGAGAAGTGTCGCGGCCCACGGCGCTGGCTCGGATCACGAGGGGGCCGGTCAGGTTGACCTCGCCCGCGCTGACATCCCGGCCCGGTTCGGCATAAACAGGCACGGTTTCCCCGGTCAGCAGCGACCGGTCGAGTTCCGACCGGCCCTCGGTGATTTCCCCGTCCACCGGCATACGCGCCCCGGGATGAACCCGGATAAGGTCACCCACGGCGAGGGTCGATACGTCTACCTTCTCGTCCCCGTCCTCGGTCAAGCGCCAAGCTTTCGGCACCTCCAGCGCTGCCAGTTCGCGCGCCGCGGAGCGCGCGACGGACCGAGTCCGGTAATCCAGGTAGCGACCTGTCAGAAGAAAGAAGGTCAGGGCGATGGCTGCGTCGAAGTAGGCGTGTTCCCCCGATAGCGACGTTTCCCAAAGCGACGTCACGAGCGCGAGCAGTATCGCCAGGGAAATCGGCACGTCCATGTTCAGGTGTCCAGCGCGAAGGGCGGTCCAGGCGTTGCGAAAGAAAGGCTGGGCCGAGAAGGCGACGGCTGGCATGACGATGGCCGCGGAGATCCAGTGGAACAGGTCGCGCGTGGCGCCCTCGGCCCCTGACCAGACCGCGACGCTGAGTAGCATGACGTTCATTGAAGCGAAGCCCGCCACCGCAAGACGCATCAGCAGGTCGCGCCCGGCGCGGTCGGCGCTGTCGCCGGACAGGGTCGCGGAATCCAGGATGTGTGCTTCGTAGCCGAGCCGCTCGACATCAGCGGCAATATCGGCGGGGTCGGTGCCGGGGTCTGCATGCACCGTGGCGCGCTTGCGGGTCAGGTTGACCCGCGCATCCTTGACATGGGGCAGGGCCAGAAGCCCCTGTTCAACCGTGTTGATGCAGGCGGCGCAATGGATCGTCGGCAAGGAAACCAGGATCGTTTCATCTTCTTCGCCTGCCTGTTGCCGAGCGTGCTGCGCGGCAACGCTGGCCATGGAGCAGCCGGGGCAGGCCGAGGCGCCTGTTTCGAACTCGGTTTCCAGGTCAGTGCTTGCCATCAGTCTACCAGGACCACGATCCTCTGCCGGAAGTCCGTTCCGTCCGGCGCCACCGCCTCGAGCCGAAGGTTCCAGTTGCCGTCCGAGGTTTGGACCGGGGCGACATAGGCCTCGCCGTTGAATTCGAAGGCCGGGGTCTGGTCATCCTTGACCGAGGTCGCCCGCCCGAAGACGCCGCTCAGGCTTTGGACCTCGACGGGGGCGCCCATGGCGTCAGTGATGCTGAGCGTCAGCATCTCGTCGCGCACCACGGCATCCACCGTCCAGTCGAGGGCCAGTTGGGCGGCGCGTTCCTCGTCCCAGTTCTGGCTGGCGACGTAAGAATTCTTGACTTCCAGTCCCGGGAAGGTGCGCACCGCCGAAAAGGCGAGCAGCAGGTTCACGGAAATGATGACGGCAAAGGCGCCGGCGAAAATTAGAAAGACCTTGCGGCCGGTGATCACCATTATCTGCTCTCCAGTCCATTGAAGTGGGTGTCCTCGTGGGTGCGTTCGTTGCTTTCCAGGTCTTGCACCCAGATGCGGAAGTCCGTGCGTGTGTCCTGTGCCGCCTCGGACCCGGCCGGTGCGGTGACATAAACGCGCTGGATCAGCATCTGGTCGGCATCGACCTGGACGGTCTCGTAGGGTGTGCCCTCGATCTGGAGGTAGAGCATGGGATCGCCCGTCACCGTGATGCGGAAGGGCCGGTCATCGCCGGTCATGTTGCGCAGGCGCAGTTCGTAGGTGTTGCGCACAGAGCCGTCCGACATCTGGTCGAAGAGTGGGTTGCGTTCAGCCCGGACGGTCAGATCGATCTCGGAGCGCACGAAGAGCGCCACGACCAGCCCCAGGCCCACAGCCGCCCAGAGCGAGGAATAGAGGACCGTGCGCGGCCGGAGGATGTGACGCCAGATATCCTTGGCAGTGCCACCGGCGCGTTCGACTTCTTCGTCGCGGAGGGTGAAATAGTCGATCAGGCCGCGTGGCTTGCCGACCTTTTCCATCATGTCGTCGCAGGCGTCTATGCACAGACCACACGTGATGCAGGCAAGCTGCTGGCCGTCGCGGATGTCGATACCCATGGGGCAGACGTTGACGCAGGCATTGCAGTCTATGCAGTCGCCAAGGCCCTCGCGATCCTTGCCCTTGCCGCGCGGTTCGCCGCGCCATTCGCGATAGCCGATGGTGATTGTGTCCTCGTCCATCATGGCGGCCTGGATGCGCGGCCAGGGGCAGGCGTAGATGCAGACCTGTTCGCGTGCGATCCCGCCCATGAAGACGGTAGTGAATGTCAGGATGCCCATGGTCGTATAGGCGATCGGGTTGGCCTGCCCTGTAACAAGGTTCTGCAGCAGCGTCGGGGCATCCGCGAAGTAGAAGATCCAAGCGCCCCCCGTGGCCAGGCCGATCAGCGCCCAGACAACGTATTTTTCAAGCCGCTTGCGAATCTTCTTGGCGTCCCACTTCTGCTTCCACAGGCGGACGCGCGCGTTGCGGTCACCCTCGATCCAGCGTTCAGTCAGCACGAATAGATCGGTCCAGACAGTCTGTGGGCAGGTATAGCCGCACCAGACCCGCCCGAGCGCCGAGGTGAACAGGAAAAGCCCCAGCCCGGCCATGATCAGCAACCCGGCTATGAAGTAGAACTCGTGCGGCCAGATCTCGATCCAGAAGAAGAAGAAGCGCCGGTTCGCCATGTCGACCAGAACCGCTTGGTCCGGCAGGGCCGGGCCACGGTCCCAGCGAATCCAGGGCGTCAGGTAATAGATGCCCAGTGTCACTGCCATGATCCACCACTTGAGGGTGCGGAACTTGCCCTTCACCTTGCGCGGAAATACGGGTTCACGCTTGGCGTAGAGCGACTGTTCTTCGGTCGAACTCATGGAATCGTCCTGTTCGTGACTGTTCGCGTTGGAACCGGTTTCGCTGATATGACCGGGACATGGCTTTGACTTGGATCAACTGAAAAGCCGTATCCGTGGGCCAACTTTGGTTTTATTGATATATGATCGGCTTTCTCAACCGCTATCCCCCGCACCTGCGGCATTTTGCAAAGAAATACCCCCGGGGGCAAACCCCGGGGGCGTAGCCCTCCGATCGGAGGGGGCGGGCCTGATGGAATGCGCGAACAGGTATCAGGTCCACCTTTGCCAGGGGCCGCTGCGAAGCCCCGGCAAGTCTCTTACTGGCCGCCGCCCAACTGGTGCACGTAGACGGCCACGGCGTTGACCTCGTCCTGGCTGAGACCCGCGCCGACGCGGTACTCGTCGGACCAGGCCGGCATGACGCCAAAGCGCGAGTTCATGACCGTCTCGGTCAAGCTCTCTTCGTCACCGCCGTACAGCCAGATCGCGTCGGTCAGGTTCGGCGCGCCCTGGAATTGGTCGCCCATCCCCTCGGCCCCGTGGCAGGAGGAACAGTTGAGGTCAAAGACCTCGGCCCCCGCTTCGGCCAGTGCCGCGTCACTCTCGTTGCCCGACAGCGACAGCACGTACTGCACGACCTGGTCCACCTCTTCGGGTGGCAGGATATCGCCGAAGGCGGGCATCTCGGACCAACGCGCGTCACGCGACTGCTCGTTGCGGATCCCGTGGGACACCGTGAAGGCGATCTCGTCAACCGTGCCACCCCAAAGCCAGGCGTCGTCGCGCAGGTTGGGGTAGCCATTTGCTGGGGCCACCCCGTTGGCGCCCGATCCGTGACATTGCGAGCAATTGGCAGCGAAAACCGCGCGCCCGCCGTTGACTGCGTAGCTGTAGACATCGCTGTCCCGGTTGTCGACAAGGGCGGCGAGGTCTGCGCCGGCCAACTCGGTCCGCAGTGCGGCGTTCTGTTCGTTCACGGCAGCGATGTCCTCGGCCACGTTGGCACGGGTCGAGTAGCCCAACAGGCCAGCGGTCGAACTCTTGATGCCGGGCCAGGCGGGATAGGCGATGGAATAGCCGATCGCCCAGACGATCGTGGCGTAGAAGACCCAGACCCACCAACGCGGCAGCGGGTTGTTCAACTCCTCGATGCCGTCCCACTCGTGGCCGGTCGTCTCGACGCCGTCATATTCTTTCTTTTCACTCATTTCTGACCCTCCGGGTCGGTGTTGTTGTCCTGGGAACGGTCGCCATCCTCATCCGCGGGCGCGTCCTCGTTCCGGAAGATGGAATTGGCCGCATCGTCATGCACCGGGCGCGACCCGGGCCGGAAGGCCCAGAACCAGGTTCCGATGAAGAAGATGAACAGCGCCAACAGCATCCAGCTGTCTGCAAAGTGGCGAAGCAGGGAATAGGTTTCCATCGGTCTCTCCTCAGCGCGGCATCGCGGCTTCTTCGGGGGTGAAGGTCGAGAAGTCGACAAGCGTGCCGAGCATCTGGAGATAGGCCACAAGGGCGTCCATCTCGGTGACCTCTTCCTGCCCGTCGTAGTTCCGCGCTACGATCGTGTTTCGAGGTTCGCGGTCGTCGTCGGGATTTTCATCGGTGATGTAGCGCGCCACCAGGCCGTCATAGCCATCCGAGAAGGGATCGAGTTGTGCGTAGAAGTCCTCTTCCACGTTCTCGATCATCTCGTCTGTGTAGGGCACGCCCACCATGGCCTGCGTCCGCAGCAGATCGTCCATGTGTTCCGGGTCGATCTCGCGATCCATCAGGTAGGCATAGGGCGGCATGATCGATTCCGGCACCACGGCCTGCGGGTTGATCAGATGATCCACGTGCCAGGCGTCCGAGTAACGGCCGCCGACACGGGCCAGGTCCGGCCCGGTCCGCTTGGACCCCCACTGGAACGGGTGGTCGTACATCGACTCGGCTGCCAGCGAGTAGTGTCCGTAGCGCTCGACCTCGTCCCGCATGGGACGGATCATCTGGCTGTGGCACACGTAGCAGCCCTCCCGGATGTAGATCTCCCGGCCCGCCAATTCCAGCGGGGTATAGGGGCGCACACCCTCCACTTCCTCGATCGTGTTTTCGAGGTAGAAGAGCGGTGCGATCTGGACGATACCGCCGACGGTCACCACGAGGAAACTGCAGACCAGCAGCAGCGTGGCGTGGGTCTCCAGCACCTTGTGTTTATCGAGAATTCCCATCTCTTGTTCTCCTTATTCGGCCGGGGTGGCGGCGGTGGCGGAAACTTCCTTCTGCCCGCGGACCGTCATCCAGAGGTTGTAGCACATGATCATCGCACCGGAGAGATAGAGCACCCCGCCCAGGCCGCGCACCACGTACATCGGGAACTTGGCGCTCACGGTGTCGGCGAAGGAGTTCACCAGGAAACCTTGCGCATCGACTTCACGCCACATCAGGCCCTCCATGATGCCCGTGACCCACATCGAGGCCGCGTAGAGCACGATGCCGATGGTGGCGAGCCAGAAGTGCCAGTTGACCAACCTGAGGCTGTAGAGACGGGCCCGGTTCCAAAGGCGCGGTGTCAGGAAGTAGAGCGCGCCGAAGGTGATCATGCCGTTCCAGCCGAGCGCACCGGAGTGCACGTGGCCGATGGTCCAGTCGGTATAGTGCGACAGCGAGTTGACCGCGCGGATCGACATCATCGGGCCCTCGAACGTGGACATGCCATAGAAACCGATCGAGATGACCATCATGCGGATGATCGGGTCGGTGCGGATCTTGTCCCAGGCGCCCGAAAGGGTCATCAGCCCGTTGATCATGCCGCCCCAGGAGGGCATCCAGAGCACGATCGAGAACACCATGCCCAGCGTCGAGGCCCAGTCGGGCAGCGCGGTGTAATGCAGGTGGTGCGGACCGGCCCAGATATAGATGAAGATCAGCGCCCAGAAGTGGATGATCGACAGCTTGTAGGAAAAGACCGGCCGTTCGGCCTGCTTGGGCACGAAGTAGTACATCATGCCCAGGAAGCCCGCGGTCAGGAAGAAACCCACCGCGTTGTGGCCGTACCACCACTGGGTCATGGCGTCCTGCACGCCGGCCATGGCGCTGACCGATCGCGACCCCACGAGCGAGACCGGCAGGGCCAGGTTGTTGACCACATGCAGCATTGCCACCGTCACGATGAACGACAGGTAGAACCAGTTGGCCACGTAGATGTGGGGTTCCTTGCGCTTGATGATCGTGCCCAGGAAGACACCCAGGTAGGCCACCCAGACGATGGTCAGCCAGAGGTCAACGTACCATTCGGGCTCGGCGTATTCACGCGACTGGGTGGCCCCCATGAGGTAGCCGGTCGCGGCCAACACGATGAACAGCTGGTACCCCCAGAAGACGAACCATGCGGTATTGCCGCCCCAGAGCCGGGCGGCGCTGGTGCGTTGCACGACATAGAAGGACGAGGCGATCAGGGCATTGCCCCCGAAGGCGAAGATCACGGCCGAGGTGTGCAGAGGACGCAGGCGGCCAAAGTTGCCGTAGCCTTGCAGGAAGTCAAAGTTCAGCTGCGGAAAGGCCAACTGGAAGGCGATGAAGGTCCCGACGAGGAACCCCGCGATGCCCCAGAAGGCGGTGGCGATGACGCCAGCGCGCACGACCCCGTCCATATAGCCGACCGGCGCCGGTTTCTCGTCTCCCGCTGTTCTCACCGTATAGATGAACATACCGGCCGCGACGGCCATGACGATCAGTGCGTGCACCTGAAAGGCCAGGTCCCTCGCAAAGTTCGCCGCCACTGCGGCCATTAGGGCAATGATGCCCAGGACCGCGATCTTGATCCAATCCCACATGACGTGCGTTCCCTTCATTGGCCCGGACAAATCAGATCGGAATCGTCCGGGCGGATGCTTATGCGTTCGGGGTTTCTCATCTAGAGGGGGTCAAAGCCTTGATCCATGTCAAGTGAATCCGGGCGAAGGATTGTTAGATGTGCAGGGGTTCAAGACCCGCGCCCGCCCTATGGATCGGCGTGACAGACCTCGAGGATCCGCCATGGCCTACAAGACAATTGCCGTGATCGTGACTGATACAGTCGCCGATGCACCCGCCCTTATCGCCGCCGCCGAAATCGCCGTGCGCGAACGGGCCCATCTGGACGTGCACGCGCTCGGGATCGACCCCGCGCGCTACGAGGCCATGCCGGTGGGTGCCGCGGGCGTGGTGCTGGAGTCCGGCATCGACGACGCGCGCCAGCAGGCCGATGACCTTGTCGAGTGGGCCGAAGGAATGCTCGCGGCTTATGACTTGTCCCCTGTGGTGGCGCCCGCGGTGGTGACGACGCTGGGCCTGGACGGGACCGTTGCGCGGCTTGCGCGCTATGCCGACCTTGTCGTCGCGGCCCAGCCCTATGGTGAGGCGGCGACCCAGCTCCAGGTCCTGACACTTGAGGCCGCGCTGTTTGGAACAGGGGCCCCGGTCATGGTCGTGCCGCGTGTTGCTTGCGATTTCACCACGCGCTTCGACCGCGCCGTTATTGCCTGGGACGAAAGCGATGAATGCCTAGAGTCCGTCCGGAAAGCGCTGCCTGTGCTGCGCGGGGCGGACCATACGGACATTGTCATGGTCGACCCGCCCAGCCATTCGCCCGAACGCTCGGACCCGGGCGGAGTGCTCTGCCTGATGCTGGCCCGGCAGGGAGTGAAATCCGAAGTCTCGATCCTGGCCAAGACCCTGCCGCGGGTGTCGGCGGTGGTGAACCGTTTCGTGGCCGAGCACGGCAGCAAGGTGATCATCATGGGGGCCTATGGCCACTCGCGCGTGCGCGAGGCTGTCCTCGGTGGCGCTACCCGCGAAATGCTGGAGTCGGCCAAGGTGCCGATCGTGATGACCCATTGAGCGCTATGAGAGGCAACCGTGTGAGACAAGCCGCGATGGCGGCCCGCTCAGGCAATCAGGCCGCCATCCATGTCGTCGCCGGTCTCTTCCATCAGGGCGGGCATGTCGGGCACGAGAATACGCCGCTTCCCGTCGAGTGCGATGATTCCCTCGCGCTTGAGCGCGGAGATCTGGCGGCTGACGGTTTCCAGCGTCAGACCAAGGTAATCGGCCATCGCTTCCCGGGTCAGCGGCAGGTCGATGACCACCGCGTCGCCCTGCGCCGCGAATTCCATGCTCTTCTCGCGACGGGCGATGATCGTCAGCAGGCTGGCAATCTTCTCGCGGGCCGTCTTGCGGCCAAGGATCAGCATCCATTCCCGCGCCGCGTCCAGGTCGTCGAGCGTCATTTCCAAAAGCCGCTCGGCGATGTGCGGCGTCATCGCCAACTGTTTCTCGAAGGGCTTGCGCCGGAAACAGCACAGCGTGATCTCGGACACCGCGGTCACGTCGTAGGGCAGCGATGCGCGCCCCGGGCGACCGACGAAATCGGAGGGCAGCAGAAGGCCGACCATCTGCGTGCGACCGTCCTCCATTGTCTGGCTGAGCGAGGCAACGCCCCGCACGACCGAGCCGACGAAGCCCAACTCATCTCCGCCCCAGGCGATCGTCTGCCCGGGCGCGTAGGTACGGTAATACTTGATCTGATCCAGCTGCTGAAGTTCATCATCAGTGCAGTTGGAACAGACGGCCCGGTGACGGATCGGGCAATCAGCGCAACGGATATCCGTTGTCGACAGCGAAATTGACACAGCGTGGGTCCCCGTACGCAAGGTGAACGGGCCTACCGTAACGTGACTGATTAGGGGTTTGCAATGTCATCCATGGACCGACTGAGACGTTTGGGACTCTTTGACGCTAGGGCGCCGCGCTATACCAGCTACCCGCCGGCCAACCACTTTGACGATAGCATAGGCCCGAGCGTTGTCTCGGAATGGTTGCAGGCTGTGCCGTCAGGGGCGCGTGTTTCGCTCTACCTGCACATTCCCTACTGCCGCCGCTTGTGCTGGTTCTGTGCCTGCCGCACACAGGGCACGAGTACCGATCGTCCGCTGATCCCCTACCTGGACCAGTTGCGCGCTGAAATGGCCACCGTCGCGACCAACCTGCCCGAGGATGTCGTGCTCAGCCAGGTGCACCTTGGTGGCGGAACGCCGACGCTGCTGCCGCCCGAGATGATCCGCGACCTGGGACGCGACATCGCCGGTTTCCGGCCTTGGGCCGAGGATTGCCAGTTCTCGGTCGAGATTGACCCCACCGAGGTGGATCAGCCGCGAATCGAGGCCCTCAGGGATATCGGCATGACCCGTGCCTCGATCGGGGTGCAGGATTTCGATCCGGTCGTGCAGGAGTGCATTGGCCGCCGACAGAGCTTCGAACAGACCCGGGATGTCGTCGATATGCTGCGCGATGCCGGCGTGCAAAGCCTTAACATGGATATCCTTTATGGCCTGCCGCACCAGGACAAGGGCCGCATGGCCGACAGCGTCCAGAAGGTGCTGTCCTTGGGGCCTGACCGTGTGGCGCTTTATGGCTATGCACATGTGCCCTGGATGGCCAAGCGGCAGGCCATGATCCCCGCCGACGCCCTTCCCGACGCCGAGGCGCGGCTGGCACTCTTTGACACCGCGCGGCGGCTTTTCAATTGGGACGGCTATCGCGAGATCGGTATCGACCATTACGCCCGGGAGGGTGACACCTTGGCCGAGGCCGACCGGACCGGGACTTTGCGGCGCAATTTCCAGGGCTACACGGATGACACCGCAGACCTGCTGATCGGGCTGGGGGCTTCGGCGATCTCGCGCTATCCGCAGGGGTTCGCGCAGAATCATTCGACCTCTTCGATCTATGCGGCGGCCGTCACGGAAGGGCGCCTTGCGACCGTTCGCGGTCATGCGATGAGCGCCGAGGATCAGTTGCGAGCCGACATGATCGAGATGCTCATGTGCCGCTTCGAACTCGATCTGGAGACGCTGTCGGCGCGCCATGGCCTGTCGGTCGCCGCGCTGCGCGACCGGGTTCGCCACATCCCGCGGGACTTCCCCGACCATGTCGAGGTGCATGACAACCGCATCCGCCTGAGCGAGAACGCCCGGCTCGTGGCGCGGCTGGTCGCAGCGGAACTGGACGAATACGCGATGCCCGAGGGGCGCCACTCGCGGGCGCTCTGACGTGCTTTGACTTGTCCCTGATGCCGCCCCGTGCGACCTGATCCCCGTCAAAGGGGAGGAACGACATGCGAGCGGGCGTCATCAGCCTCGTGCTGGCCTATGTGCTCAGCCAATTCTACCGTGCATTCCTTGCGGTTCTGGCGCCTGCGCTCAAGGCCGAGCTAGGGGCAACGCCGGCGGACCTGTCCTATGCCTCGGGCATGTGGTTCGTGGCCTTCGCCGCGATGCAGATTCCCGTGGGCGCAGCCTTGGACAGGGTCGGCCCGCGGCGCACGGCGGCCGTGCTTTTCGCGTTGGGCGGGGCAGGCGGAGCGCTGGTCTGCGCGCTGGCCCAGTCGCCTCTGCACATCGTCCTCGGCATGGTCCTTCTGGGTATCGGCTGTTCTCCGGTCCTGATGGCCGCCTATTTCATCTTCGCGCGGATCTATTCGGCGGCCGTCTTCGGCACCCTGGCGGGCGTGGTCCTTGGTGTCGGCTCACTGGGCAATGTTGCCAGTTCCGTACCGCTGGCCTGGGCGGCCGAGGTCTTTGGCTGGCGCGGCACGCTTTTCGTGCTGGCGGCGATCAGCCTGGGCCTCGCCGTTCTGATCGCGGCCTTCGTCTCGGACCCGCCAAGGGCCGGGGCGGAAAAGCGCGGCTCGGTCCTCGATATCCTGAGGATTCCGGCCATGTGGCTGATCCTGCCGCTGATGTTCGTGAACTACGCGCCCTCGGCGGGGACACGGGGGCTCTGGGTCGGCCCCTATATGGCGGATGTCTTTGGTGCCGACGCGGCCCGGATCGGCCTCGTGTCCCTGGTCATGGGGCTGGCCATGATCGCCGGCAACTTCTTTTACGGACCGCTGGACCGCTGGCTGGGCACGCGCAAGTGGGGCATCTTCGGGGGCAACCTTTTGGGGGCCGCGGCCTGCTTCGCGCTTGCTGGCCTAACCATGAGCAATATCTGGACCGTGGTTGCGCTGCTGGCGCTGGTCGGCTTCTTCGGCGCGTCCTTTCCACAACTCATCGCCCATGGCCGTGCCTTTTTCCCGGCGCATCTGACCGGGCGCGGCGTTACACTCATGAACCTCTTTGGGATCGCGGGTGTCGGGGTGATGCAGTTCGTCACTGGCCAGGTTCACACGGCGCAATCCGCGGTGGCCGAGGCCCCGTCCGACCCCTATGCCACGTTGTTCCTGGTCTACGGTCTGCTGTTGCTCGCGGGGCTGGCGATCTATGCCTTCAGCCGCGACCGGATCGACTAGCCCTTCCAATTTCTGCCTTGCAGAGTTATCAGGCGAACGATTTCAAATCGGGAGCCAAAGCCAATGGGCTACAAAGTCGCCGTCGTCGGCGCCACGGGAAACGTGGGCCGGGAAATGCTCAACATCCTGGCAGAGCGCCAGTTTCCAGCCGACGAAGTCGTCGCGCTGGCCAGCCGCCGCTCGCTGGGCACCGAGGTCAGCTATGGCGACGAGACGCTCAAGACAAAGGATCTTGACCAGTTCGATTTCACGGGCTTCGACATGGCGCTTTTCGCCATCGGGTCGGATGCGACCAAGACCTATGCGCCCAAGGCGGCCGCAGCGGGCTGCGTGGTGATCGACAATTCCTCGCTTTACCGCTACGATCCGGACGTTCCGCTGGTGGTGCCCGAGGTCAATCCAGAAGCGGTCGATGGCTACGCCAAGAAGAACATCATCGCCAACCCCAACTGTTCGACCGCGCAGATGGTCGTCGCGCTCAAGCCGCTGCATGACCGCGCGGGTATCAAGCGCGTGGTGGTCAGCACCTACCAGTCGGTTTCCGGCTCTGGCAAGGATGGCATCGACGAGCTCTGGAACCAGACCAAGGGTGTCTATGTGCCGGGGCAGGAGGTCGAGCCAAGTGTCTACCCCAAGCAAATCGCCTTCAACGTGATCCCGCATATCGACGTTTTCCTCGATGACGGGTCCACCAAGGAAGAGTGGAAAATGGTCGCCGAGACCAAGAAGATCGTCGACCCCTCGATCAAGGTCACGGCGACCTGTGTGCGTGTCCCGGTCTTCGTGGGCCATGCCGAGTCGATCAACATCGAGACCGAAGATTTCCTCGACGACGACGAGGCCCGCGACATCCTGCGCGAGGCGCCCGGTCTCATGGTCGTCGACAAGCGCGAGGACGGTGGCTACGTCACGCCCGTCGAATGCGTTGGTGATTTTGCCACCTTCATCAGCCGCATCCGCCAAGACAGCACCATCGACAACGGCCTGAACTTCTGGTGCGTCAGCGACAACCTGCGCAAGGGCGCGGCCCTCAACGCCGTTCAGATTGCCGAGACGCTGGGCGTTCGAATGCTCAAGAAGGGCTGACCGACGATAACGGAAGATTCCCGGGGACCCGCCGCACTCGGCGGGTCCTTTCGTTTCAGAACCGTTCGGCCCGCAAGACTTCCACGTCGGTGATCGTGACCACGCCGATGTGCTTGTCTACCACGTCGAAAGCGGCTTCCATCAGGGTATCCAGGCGTTCCTCGCGGATGATGCAGATTACCTGCACCATGCCGCTGGCCCGGCTGATCTGGCCCTCCGAGGTCCAGGGGCCGGAGCGGCCAGATCCGCCAATCACGTCAAGAATGGAATAGCCTGTTACGCCCGCGCTTTCGAGCGTGTCCGTCAGGCGTTTCTGCATGATGGCCTCGATCGTGATGACCACGCGTTTTGCCTTGTGGGTCTTCATGTCAGCCTCCGGTGGCCAGTTCGGCCAGCGTCACGTAAAGCGGGATGCCGACCGTCAGGTTGAAGGGGAATGTTATGCCCAGGGACAGGGTCAGGTAAATCGAGGGGTTCGCCTCGGGCAGGGCGACGCGCATTGCCGCTGGAACCGCGATATAGCTTGCCGACGCCGACAGCACCATGAGCAGGACAGCGCCGCCGGTGCTGAGTCCGATCAGCATAGCTGCCGCCAGTCCTGCCAGGCTACCGACCAAGGGCATGAGGACGCCGAAGGCGATGGCCCCGCCGCCCAGAACCCCGCGCACGTCGCGCAACCCACGCCCCGCGACCAGACCCATGTCCAGCAGGAATAGGCAAAGTACGCCGGTAAAGGGCGCCACGATGAAGCTGGATATGCTCTCCAGCCCGTCCTCGCCTGTCACCATGCCGATGAAGAATGCCCCCACCAGCAAAACAATGGAGCCGTTGAGAAGGATTTCACGCAACAGCGCGCCGTCCATGCGTTTCTCGGAACCCCCGGTCGAGATCAGCCAGAGTGCCGAGAGGATTGCCGGGGCCTCCATCACGGCGGCCACGGCCACCATGTAGCCCTCGGAGGAGATGCCGCGCCCCTGCAGCACGGAGGTCGCGGCCACGAAGGTCACGATCGAGATCGAGCCATAGTGCCCGGCCACCGCAGCGGCATCGGTGCGCGACATCCGCGTCATGATCTTCAGCAGGTTGAAGGCGATCATGGGCAGACCGGCCGAAAGGATCAGGCCCGCCGCGATGGTCGCAACCAGCGTGGCGTCCACACCGTGGCTGGCCACGCTGGCCCCGCCCTTGAAGCCGATGGCGAAAAGCAGGTAGATCGAAAGCCCCTTGGCGACGGCCTCGGGCACCGAGAGGTCGGACCGGCCAAGTGCCGCGGCAACACCCAGGATGAACGACAAAATGACGGGGGACAGAAGATTTTCGGCGGCAAGTGAAAGGATGTCGGCCATAAGGCACCCCGGGTCGTCTCAGGTTGCGGGTGCTTAGGATCGAATTGCCGCCGGGGCAACCTCTATCGGATCATAGCGGAGTGAATTCCCCGGTCTGCGGATCAAGGCAGGACAGTCTGCCCGCGCCGATGTCGTTCCAAAGACCGTGCAGCGTAAGCCGGCCCCCCTGCATGGCCTGGCTAACGAAGGGAAATGTCATGAGGTTCTGCAGCGACGTCCTGACCGCCTGTTGTTCCAGTTCCCGCAGGCGCGTGTCCTCGTCGCCCGAGGGCAGGGCCTCGAACTTGCCGCGAAGAATCTCCATCCAGCGGCCGACGAAGCTGGAACTGTCCTCGAGCGCGGGCGCCTTGCCTGAACACATGTCATAGCAGCCCTTAACGCCGCCGCAGTTGGAATGGCCGAGAACGATCAGGTGGGCGACCTTCAGTACGGTGACCGCGTATTCGACCGAGGCCGAGGTGCCGTGGGTCTCTCCGTCGGGGGTATGCGGCGGCACGAGGTTGGCCACGTTGCGGTGGATGAAGAACTCGCCGTGGTCGGCGCCGAAGATCGAGGTCACATGGACCCGACTGTCGCAACAGGAAATCACCATGGCACGGGGGTGCTGGCCCATCTCGGCCAGGTGCTGATACCAGGCGGTATTCCTGGCATAGGTGGTGGCTCGCCAGCCGTGGTAGCGATTGACGAGGTAGTCGGGCAAGGGGGTTGGGCTGAGCATTATCCTGCCTCCGGTCCGGACCATGGGCATACGCCCAATTCGCGGCAATTTCGAGGGAAAACCCTGTTGCGCGCCGCCGCCTCGTTACCGCCTTGGAAACCGTTTCGCGTCAGGCTGTGCCCCGTGGTGAATATCAAGGGTCCCGCGCCGTGTCGCGGGAAAGGGGAAATGCAGATAATCAGGCTGGTTCCGCGTGAAGCGGGGCAACATGACCAGTGCCTGCCCGTGGCGGGCGAAATGGCCGGGGCTCAGGATGTCCGGCGCACCGAAGATTTTCTCTCGGTCTGTTTGACCGACCTAGGCCGGCACCTGCGCCGTCTCGAGGACGATTATCAGTTGGCCGAGCCGGAGCGGCTTGACAGCCGGCTGCACGCCATCGTGGCACTGGCCGACCGGATCGGGATGCGACGTGTCGCTCGGGTGGGGGCGGATGCGCACTACTGCCATGTCGCCGGGGACGAACCTGCCCTTGCGGCGACCCTGGCGCGATTGATGCGGTTGCTGACCGCCACATTGGACGAGATCGGCCTCATTCGCCCCGGCTGGTGAGCGCTTGCAGCGGCGGCACCATGCACTAGGCTGGCGCGAGATTTGATCCGGAAAGGTCCCCCGCCATGAAATTTCTGCCGCCCGCCACGCAGACGACCCCCCTGCACGCCGTCGCCGTCGAGGACCTGGCGGCTCTGCTGGACGCCCTGCCCGGGCGCTGGGCCGCCTGGCTGCGTGCGACCGGCTTCTCGGGCCGGGCAGGCGAGCGGCAACTGGTGCCTGACGACGCGGGCGAGATCTCCTGTGCCTTCGTCGGGTTGGGCAGTGCCGAGCAGCGGCGGCGAAAGCGCATGGCCATTGCCGAGGCGGCGCAGGGCCTGCCCGCCGGAAACTATCACCTGGAAAACACGTTGGAGGGCGCTGCGCTGGACGAGGCGGCGCTTGCCCTGCTTCTGACGGGCTACCACTTCGACCGCTATCGAACCGTGACGGAAGAGCGGCCTCGGTTTGCCGCCCCTGCAGGCGTCGATGCCGCACGGCTGGAAGCCATCGCCGCGGGCGAGGCGCTGACCCGTGACCTGATAAATACACCGGCCAACGATATGGGCCCGCAAGAGCTGGCCGAGGCTGCCGCACGGTTGGCCGAGGATCATGACGCCGCGATCGAGGTTGTCGAAGGCGACGCCCTGCTGTCGCGTGATTTGCCAATGATACATACTGTCGGCCGCGCCGCCGCACGCGCCCCGCGTCTGATCGATCTGCGCTGGGGTGACAGTGGCCCGACGCTGACCCTTGTGGGCAAGGGGGTGATCTTCGACACCGGCGGGCTGAACCTCAAGCCGGGCGGCTCGATGGCGCTGATGAAAAAGGACATGGGCGGCGCGGCCACCGTGCTGGGCCTGGCCCAGATGATTATGGCGCTGGGCCTTGAAGTGAAGTTGCGCGTTCTGATTCCGGCTGTAGAAAACGCCGTCGGTGGCGATGCGTTCCGCCCCGGCGACATTCTGACCAGCCGCAAGGGGCTCACGGTCGAGATCAACAACACCGACGCAGAAGGGCGGCTTGTGCTGGCCGACGCGCTGGCCCTGGCCGACGAGGAGGCACCCGACCAGATCGTCTCCTTCGCCACGCTGACCGGCGCGGCGCGCGCCGCCGTGGGTGCCGACATTGCACCCTTCTACACTACCGACGCGCGGATGGCCGAGGCCCTGCCGCAAGCCGGCGCCCTGGTGGGCGACCCGGTCTGGCAGATGCCTTTTCATGATCCCTACGAAGCCATGATCGAGCCTGGAATCGCGGACCTGGACAACGCGCCCGCGGGCGGCTTCGCCGGGTCGATCACCGCGGCGCTGTTCCTGCGCCGTTTCGTTGAGACCGCCCCCTATACACATTTCGACATCTATGGCTGGCAGCCTACCCCGGCGCCGGCGCGCCCCAAGGGCGGCGTTGGGCAGGGGGCTCGGGCCCTGTTGCAGGCCCTGCCGGCGGTGCTGTCGTCGTGAGCGACCCGCGTCTGACCCCGGTTAATGACCGCGTCGTCGCACGCTGGCTGGCCGCCGAGTATCCGGACCGCAGCCCGGCGGACCCCGAGCCGCCCCGCCATGTCGGCTGGCCGGTCCTGGATCTGAGCCTGTCCCCCGGCGGTCCACGCGCCAGGCAACTGCGCTATGGCGAGGGTTTCGAGGTGCTGGAAAGGCGCGACGGTTTCGCCTTCGGCATCGCGGCGCTGGCAGAATATGTTGGATGGGTGGCCGAGGCGGGTCTGGCCGCGGAAAGCGACCGGCCCGAGGCACTGGAGTGGATCGGCGCACGGCAGACCCACGTCTACGACGCGCCCGATTTCAAGGCGCCCGAGCGCATGGCCCTGCCGCATATGGCCATCGTTGCGACGAGCGAGAAAGAGGGCCGGTTCACTCGCACCGAACTTGGCTGGGTGCCCACGGCGCATTTGGCCGATGATCTGGAATCCGATTCCGTGGCCGTGGCGGAACGCTACCTGGGCACGCCTTACCTTTGGGGGGCGAATTCGTCTTTCGGGATCGATTGTTCGGGACTGGTGCAGGTCGCGCTGCACGCCTGCGGTCGGCCCTGTCCCGGTGACAGCGACGTGCAGGAGGCCACGCTGGGTGAGGCTGTCGCGCCGGATGACCCCATAAAGCGGGGCGACCTGTTCTTCTGGAAGGGGCATGTCGCCCTTGCTGCGGATCCTCAGACCCTGATCCACGCCAACTTGCATCATATGGCGGTGACGCTTGAGCCAATCGACGCTGCCATTTCCCGGATCATGGCGCAGGGGGATGGGCAGATTACCATGCGCAGACGGCTGTAACGGGGGCCTTCTACTCTACCGCGCGGATCAGCTTGCGTTCGAGCACCCGCAGCACGGTCCTGAGATCGTCCCCCCGCTTGAGAACCTGCCCTTCCATCCCGACGACGGAATACTGGCCCTGCCGGAGCCGCATCTTGGGCCGTTTCTCTATCCGGTAGATCGGCACCTCGGCCGTCCGCCTGAAGACCGAGAACACCGCCACGTCCTTGAGGAACGACATTCCGTAGTCCCGCCATTCTCCGGCGGCAACCATGCGTCCGTAAAGCGACAGGATGACGTTCAACTCGGAACGATGGAACGCCACTTTCTGGCTTTCACGGGTTGTCAGCGGGATGGGCGGAGGGGCATTCATAGCGGCTAGACTTGCTGCTATGCCCGGGTTTTTCAACCCGTTTGTCAAAGCGGCGCAGTGCTGGGGTCAGCCGCAGCTTATGCGCTCGATTCGCCCCGCCTCGGAGACGACGAAATTGATGCGTCCGGGCCGCTGATCCATGGTCACCGCGTCGCCGGGGCGGATCACACGCACGGGCCCGAGGATCAGCACCTGTTCCAGCGCGGTGGCGTCCAGCCCGACCAGGCCCGCGTGATCACCTGCGCCGCAGTTGTCCGCGCCCTGGGGCGGCACTCGGGGCGGATCAGAATGATCCAAGGTGCCACAGGCGGCAAGGCTGATAAAGAGCGTCGCAAGGCAAAGGGGTCGCATGTGCGGATGGTCGCATTTCAGGCGGTGAAATCAACTCTGGTGCTTGCAACGCGGCAGCACTTACATGAGGGTTTCGCCAAAGTATCAGGAAGGATTCACCATGCGTACCCGCGCCGCCGTAGCCACCGCCGCTGGAAAGCGGCTCGAAATCATGGACGTGAACCTGGAAGGTCCACGCGCCGGTGAGGTCCTGGTCGAGATCAAGGCCACCGGCATTTGTCACACCGATGAATTCACATTGTCGGGCGCTGATCCAGAGGGCCTGTTCCCGGCGATCCTGGGCCACGAGGGCGCAGGCGTCGTGCTCGAGGTGGGTGAGGGCGTGAAAAGCCTCAAGCCCGGCGATCACGTGATCCCGCTATACACCCCCGAATGCCGCGAATGCGAATACTGCCTGAGCGGGAAAACCAACCTGTGCCAGGCGATCCGGTCTACCCAGGGGCAGGGCCTGATGCCCGATGGCACGAGCCGGTTTTCCACGCTCGATGGTGACCCGATTCTGCATTACATGGGCTGCTCGACCTTCGCCAATCATACCGTCCTGCCCGAGATCGCGTTGGCCAAGGTGCGCTCCGATGCGCCCTTCGACAAGATCTGCTACATCGGCTGTGGCGTGACCACCGGGATCGGCGCGGTCATCAACACCGCGAAGGTCGAGATCGGCGCGCGCGCCATCGTCTTCGGCCTTGGCGGCATCGGGTTGAACGTGATCCAGGGACTGCGGATGGCGGGGGCCGACCAGATCGTCGGTGTCGACCTGAACCCCGAAAAGCAGGCCATGGCCGAGCGTTTCGGCATGACGGATTTCGTCAACCCGGCCGAGGTCGAGGGCGACCTGGTCCCCTACCTGGTCGATCTGACCGGGGGCGGTGGCGATTATACCTTCGACGCCACGGGCAACGTGGACGTGATGCGCGCCGCGCTGGAATCCGCGCACAAGGGCTGGGGCGAAAGCGTCATCATCGGTGTGGCCCCCGCGGGGGCCGAGATTTCCACCCGCCCCTTCCAGCTGGTCACCGGGCGGGTCTGGCGCGGCACTGCCTTCGGTGGCGCCAAGGGCCGGACGGACGTGCCGAAAATCGTGGACTGGTACATGGACGGCAAGATCGAGATCGACCCGATGATCACCCACACCATTGGGCTGGACGAGATCAATACCGGTTTCGACCTCATGCATCGCGGTGAGTCGATCCGCTCGGTCGTCGTCTATTAATCTCATGCCTGCGGAGGGCTCATGCCGGACCCCAACAGCCTCTATGCCGTTCTGATCGACGCGGACAACGTCTCGTCCAGCCACGCCGAGGCGGTCCTCAAGGAGATCACCCAGTTCGGGGAGCCGGCCCTGCGCCGGGTCTATGGCGACTGGTCCAGCGGTCACCTGTCGGGCTGGAAGAAAACCGCGGCCGAGCTGGGGTTAGTGCAGCGGCAGTTGCCGTCGAACACAACTGGCAAGAACGCCACCGACATCGGCCTGGTCATCGACGCCATGGATATCCTGCATTCGGGCCGGTTCGACGGTTTCGTGCTGGTCAGTTCCGACAGCGATTTCACGGCACTGGCCAGCCGCATCCGCGAACAGGGCCTGTCCGTGATCGGTATCGGCGAGGCCAAGACCCCGGTCAGCCTGCGCAACACCTGCAACCGGTTCGTCCTGATCGAGAACATCGCCGAGGAGGACGCACCCCAATCGGGCAAGCGCAAACCTACCGAAGCGGTGCCATTGATCCGCCGCGCCATGGACGCGGTCGATCAGGAAAGCGAATGGGTCGGTCTGGGTGCGATCGGGCAAAAGCTCGTGGCCGACAACCCCGACTTCGACCCGCGCACCTATGGCAAGACGAAGCTCAGTGACCTTGTCGGCACACTCAAGCTGTTCGAACTGCGCCGCGGGTCCGGCAATCACATGGAAGTGCGCCGCAAGGACTGACGCCCACGCGTGTCGTCAGGGGCCGTAGCGGGCCATGAACAAATCGACGGCAGCGGTCAGGATCATCTCCAGTTCGTCGTCGTCGAACTCGGTCTGGACCCCGCAGGTGATGCGGGTGAAAATCCGAGCCTTGCAGAGTTCGGCGAACTGGTCGGCGGCCAGCAGAGGATCGTCGATCCGCAACCGGCCCGCCTGAGCGGCACAGGCAAGGTAGTGGCTGAAATGCTGACGAACCAGGCCAGGGCCCGAATCGTAGAACATGCAGCCCAGTTCGGGGAATCGTTGCGCCTCGGCGGAACAGAGTCCGACGACTTGTTGGCCGAAGCGTGAGGTCAGGAAGGTCATCAGGCTCTTGCCCGCGCGATAGAGAACCTCCTCCGGCGGGCCGTTGGTGTCGATCTCGGCCAGGGAAAGCTGCGCTTGGCGTTCGCTTTCGTGCTTGGCCACCTCGGCGAAGAGCAGGCGCTTGTCGGGGAAATAGCTGTAGAGCGTGGCCTTGGACACCCCCGCGGCGCGCGCGATCTCGTCGACCGAGGCGCCATCGTAGCCGTGGGCCATGAACACCTGACGCGCTCCCAGCAGCACCTGGTCGAACTTGCGGCCTTTCTTGATCTCGATATCGCCGTCGGCCATCTCTCCTCCGTGCGACGACTATAAACCGTCCGGTTCACTTTCAGCAAGGAAACCGCGACGTCAGCCGCGTCCCGGAACGCTTCTTGGCAGACACCGAAGATACGGAGCTTGCAATCCAACAGGAATTATACATATTAGAATTATTCTAAAAATGAGGTGTTCTCGTGATCCCCGGAATTCCATCCCGCCGCCGTTTCAAGGACCTCAACGAGCAGGAGGTCCTGGCTCTCGCCATATCATCGGAAGAGGACGACGCCCGAATCTACCGCAGCTATGCCGAGATGCTGCGCGAGGATTTCCCCTCGTCGGCCGCGGTTTTCGACGGCATGGCCGGGGAAGAAGACACGCACCGCCGCCGCCTGATTGACCTGCACGAGGTCCGATTTGGCAAGACCATTCCATTGCTGCGGCGCGAACACGTGGCCGGGTTCCATGCGCGCCGTCCGGTCTGGCTGGTCGAGAACCTCGGCCTGGAGCGGATACGCGAAGAGGCGCATCTGATGGAGCGCGACGCCCAGCGTTTTTACGAGGCTGCGGCGGCGGCCACCACCGACGCGGACACCCGCAAGCTGCTGGGCGACTTGGCTGCGGCCGAGGCGGGCCACGCCGACACCGCCGACGAACTGGAGCAGGAGCACCTGGGCGACGATGCCCGCAGCGACGAGGATTCCGAGGCGCATCGCCGTTTTGTCCTGACCTGGGTTCAGCCGGGGCTTGCCGGTCTGATGGACGGCTCGGTCTCGACGCTGGCCCCGATCTTTGCCACGGCATTCGCTACACAGGACACATGGACGACCTTTCTGGTCGGCCTGGCGGCCTCTGTCGGGGCCGGGATTTCGATGGGATTCACGGAGGCCGCTTCGGATGATGGCCAGATCTCGGGGCGCGGGTCACCCTTCAAGAGGGGTCTGGCCAGTGGCGTCATGACCACGCTGGGCGGGCTGGGCCACGCGCTGCCCTACCTGATCCCGGATTTCTGGACGGCGACCATAACCGCGCTCATCGTTGTCTTCGTCGAACTCTGGGCGATTGTCTGGATCCAGAACCGGTTCATGGACACGCCCTTTTTGCGCGCGACGTTCCAGGTCGTTTTAGGCGGGGCGCTGGTCTTTGCGGCGGGCGCGCTGATCGGCGGCGGCTAGGCGCGTCGCCAAGACCGCGGAGCCCTTGTGTCGGACCTGAAACGGCCCCGATCGTGCCTGTGCCCCTTGCCACTGGCACCGGTCCGCCGGGCCTGCTAACGCTGCCTTCATGTGGGATATCTTCCTTCAGACGCTGCCCTTCTTCGCCCTGATCGGGCTGGGCTACGGCGCGGGCCGGACCGGCTTCTTTACAGCAGAGGCCACGGCTTGGCTGACCAAGTTCGTCTTTTATTTCGCGCTCTCTGCCATGCTGTTCAGGTTCGCCGCGAACCTGTCGATTGGGGACATCTTCGACTGGTCCTTCGTGCAGGCTTACTTCTGGGGGACGCTCCTGATCTATGTCGTGGCGAATGGCGTCGCCCTGTTGCGCCGCCGCGGGATCGAAGAGGCAGCGGTTGAGGCACAATGCGCCGTGATCGGTAACGTCGGGTTTCTCGGGATTCCGATGCTGGCCATGCTACTGGGGGCCGAAGCGATCCCGGCAGTGATGATGGTCCTGTCGGTGGACCTGATCGTCTTCGGCTCGCTGATCGTGATCCTGATCACCGGGTCGCGCGACGGTCGGATGAGCCTTGGCATCCTGCGCACTGTCGGGCTGGGGCTTCTCAAGAACCCGATGATCATGTCCATCGGCATGGGGCTGATCGTTTCGGCCCTGCCATTGTCCATTCCCGGCCCCGCGGACGATTTCCTGGAAATCCTTGGCGCAGCGGCGACGCCCGGTGCGCTGTTTGCCATCGGGGCCTCGCTGGCCAGCAAGTCTGCCGAGCGGGTGGCGGTCGCCGGTTGGCTGTCCTTCGCCAAGCTGGTGCTGCATCCGGCGGCCGTTGGGTTCGCCGCGCTCTACGTGTTTCCGGTGGACCCCTATGCAGCTGGTGTCATGATTGCCGCTGCCGCCTTGCCGGTTGCCGGGAATGTCTACATTCTGGCCCAGCACTACAGCGTCGCGCCGCACAGGGTGTCGGCGTCGATCCTGATCTCGACCGCGGTCAGCGTTTTCACCGTTTCGGGCGTCATCGCCCTTGTCAGCAGCTAGGAGGGGCCATGGCCGAGCGACCCGTCTACAAGGCGCTGCGCCTGCCGCACAGGCGCAGCTTAACGGATGCCGATATGCAGGAGGCGGCCGCGAATTTCCTCGCGCTGATGCAGACCCGCCACTCGATCCGCGATTATTCCGAACGGCCGGTTCCGCGTGCCGTGATCGAACGGTGCATTGCGGCGGCGGGCACCGCGCCCAGCGGCGCCAACCAGCAGCCCTGGCATTTCGTCGCCATCTCGGACCCCGGGATGAAACACGAGATCCGCAAGGCCGCCGAGGCCGAAGAAGAGAGATTCTACGACGGTGGCGGTGGTGACGCGTGGCTGGCCGCGCTGGAACCTATCGGCACCGATGCCTCCAAGCCGCACCTGGATCTCGCGCCGTGGCTGATCGTGATCTTCGCCCAGCGCTGGGGCTATCGCGAGGGCAAACGGATCAAGCACTATTATGTTCCTGAAAGCGTCGGCATAGCCACCGGAATGCTCATCACCGCACTGCATACCGCGGGGCTGTCCTGCCTGACCCATACGCCCAACCCGATGAAGTTCCTCAACGGTCTGTGCGAACGATCTGAGAACGAGAAACCGGTCATGATCCTTGCTATCGGCCATCCGGGAGAGGACGCGACCGTCCCCGCCATTGCCAAGTCAAAGAAACCGCTGGATCAGATCATGACCACATACGAAGGAAAAAGCTGATGGAAACACTCTCCGAGAACCGCTGCTTCGGGGGAGTTCAGGGCGTCTATCGACACCGCTCGGACGCCTGCTCCTGCGATATGACCTTCGGGCTGTTCCTGCCCGAAGAGACCGGCGACGGTCCGGTGCCGTTGCTGTGGTACCTGTCGGGTCTGACCTGCACCCACGAGAACGCCATGACCAAGGCAGGCGCGCAGGCCTGGGCGGCGGATCACGGCATCGCGCTGTGTTTTCCCGACACGTCGCCGCGGGGCGAGGGGGTCGCCGACGACCCCGAATACGACATGGGCCAGGGGGCCGGTTTCTACCTGAATGCGACGCAAAAGCCTTGGACCCCCCATTTCCGGATGTGGGATTACCTAGCCGAGGAACTGCCCACGATCCTCGACAACGGTTTTGCCATCGACCCCGATCGGCAGGCGATCACCGGGCATTCCATGGGCGGCCACGGGGCGCTGACCCTGGCCATGTCCCTGCCAGGGCGGTTCCGCTCGGTCTCGGCCTTCTCGCCGATCTGCAACCCGACCGACAGCGACTGGGGCCGAAAGCAGTTCGAAGGCTACCTTGGCAGCGTCGAGGCCGGTCGCGCCCACGACGCAAGCCTGCTGATGCGCGAAAGTGGCTTCGACGGACCGGTCCTGGTCGACGTGGGCACGCGTGACGATTTCTGGGACTTGCTGCGCATGGACACACTGGCCGATGCCATGACTGCGCGGCGTCAACAGGGCCAGTTGCGCCTTCAAGAAGGCTACGACCACAGCTATTTCTTCGTTTCCAGTTTCATTGCGGATCACCTGGCCTTCCATGCCGAGGCATTGTGGGCGTGATCTTCGTCGACGGCGATGCCTGCCCCGTGAAGGCCGAGGTCGAGCGCGTCGCCACGCGCCACAAGCATCCCGTCACCATCGTGGCCAACGGCGGCCTTCGGCCCTCGGCCAATCCGCTGATCGAAACGGTCTTCGTCCCGGATGGCCCCGACGAGGCCGACAAGTGGATCGCCGAACGCTGCGGCCCCGGGGACGTGGTCGTGACCGGTGACATTCCTCTTGCGGCCCGCTGTGTCGAGACCGGTGCGTCCGTGCTCAAGCCCGATGGCGAGGAACTGACTCCACGCAACGTGGGCCAGGCGCTGGCCACCCGCGACCTGATGACCGATCTACGCGCTGCCGACCCGTTTCGCCAGGGTGGCGGCAGGGGCTTCACCAAGGCCGACCGTTCGCGTTTCCTGGACCGGCTGGAACGCCAGTTGCGGGGCGCCGGGCCGCGCTGAGCGGCCGGCCTTTTCATGGTGCCGTAGACGGGGCTTTCCGCGACCCCCGGGCGGGGCTACTGTGCCGGGCACAGCAGGAAGGAGTTCCCATGACCCCCGACGCCGTGATCTTCGACATCGGCAATGTCCTCATCGAGTGGCAGCCCGAACGATTTTATGATCGCGTGATCGGCGCGGAGCGGCGCGCGGCTTTCTTCGGGGCCATAGACCTGCACGGGATGAACGACCGGATCGACCGGGGCGAACCTTTTGCCGCAGTCATAGCCGAGGTCGCCGCCGCCAACCCCGACTGGGCCAAGGAAATCCGGATGTGGCAGGACCGATGGATCGACATGGCTGCCCCGGCAATCGACGACTCGGTGGATATATTGCGTGCATTGCGCCGCGCCGGTGTTCCGGTTTTCGCCCTGTCGAATTTCGGGATCGAGACATTCCAGATCGGGCGCGAGCACTATCCTTTCCTGGAAGAATTCGACCGTCACTACATCAGCGGGCATATGGGTGTGACCAAGCCAGATCCGCGCATCTACGAGATGGTCGAAGACGACTGCGGCGTGACGCCCGAGCGGCTCTTGTTCACGGACGATCGGCCCGAGAACATCATGGCAGCCAGCGAACGTGGCTGGCAGGCGCATCTTTTCGACGGTCCCGTCGGCTGGGCCCGACGGCTCGTCGCGGCGGGTCTCATCACGCGGGGGGCCCTTGCATGACGACAATTATACCCTTCGAGGACGGCGAGGCCGGGCTGGATTGGCTGGCGTTGACCGAGGCGCTGGCAGCCGGACACGACGGCCCGCGCGCCTCGGTCGATGACTTGTTCCTCTACCGGGACCCGGACACGCTGTTGAACCGGTCCGCCTGGATCGACGGGATGGGAATCGCGGTGAAATGCGCCACGATCTTTCCCGGTAATCCGGCCACGGGGCAGCCGATGATCAACGGGGCGGTCATGCTGTTCGCCGACAAGGGTGGCGACCTGGAGGCGATCTTGGATTTCCACCTTGTGACCAAGTGGAAGACCGCAGGCGACAGCCTTCTGGCCGCGCGTCGCCTGGCCCGGCCCGACAGCCGCAAGATCCTGATCGTCGGCGCGGGCACCGTGGGCCGGTCGCTCTGGCAGGCCTACGGCGCGGCCTTTCCGCAGGCTGAATTCACGGTCTGGAACCGGTCGCCCGAGGGGGCGGCGCGGTTCGCCGGGGATTGTCCGGGCGTCACCGTCGCCGAGGACTTGCAGGCGGCGGTCGAACAGGCCGACATCGTGACCTCGGCCACCATGAGCACTGAACCGCTGCTAAAGGGGGGCTGGCTGCAACCGGGTCAGCACATCGACCTGATCGGTGCCTATCGCCCTGACATGCGCGAGGCCGACGACACTGCGTTGCAACGGGCCCGTATCTTCGTCGACAGTTGCGACACGACGCTTGGCCACATCGGCGAGTTGCGCATTCCCCTGGAAACCGGCGCGATCACCCGCGATGATGTCGTCTCGGACTACTACGGGCTGTCCGCGTTCACCCGGCAGTCCGCGGACGAGATCACCCTGTTCAAGAACGGGGGTGGCGCGCATCTGGACCTGATGACGAGCCGCTACATCCTGGAGAGATGGCAGGGTTGAGATGGGCTGGATACTGCTGACGATCCTGGTCGCGGTCGTTGCGACATTGCCGCAGCAAGCCGAGGCGCGCCGTATCCCGGCCGCGCGGATGCGCGATGCCGCGCCGGGCCGTTTTGCCAAGCTGTCGCAGGGCGTGACGCACTACCAATGGCTGGGCCCCGCGCGTGGCCCGGTCGTGGTTGCGATTCACGGCCTTTCCACGCCCGGCCCGGTTTTTTACGCCATCGCCCGCGGGTTGGCACGGATAGGCTACCGGGTGTTGATCTACGACCTTTACGGTCGCGGTTATTCCGACGCGCCGGGCGGGGCGCAGGACCGGGGTTTCTTCCTGACCCAGCTTCAGGACCTGCTGGCGCACCAGGACCTGGAGGAGGACCTGACAGTGCTTGGCTATTCCATGGGTGGGGGCATCGCCACGGCCTTCGCTGCGGCTTGTCCGGGGCGCATGAAACGTCTGATCCTTCTGGCCTCGGCCGGTATGCGTCTGCGCGAGGATCGCCTGAACCGGTTCTGCCGGACCACGCCCTTTCTTGGCGACTGGGTTCACGCGGTGATCGTCCAGCGCCGTGAACGTCGCGCCTTGCGCCGCCAGCTGGGGCGCGACTTCGACATCGAAGGCATCGTCGAGTTGCAACTGGCCGAGTACGCAGGCCGGGGTTTTCTGCGGTCGGTCTTGTCCAGCCGCCGGCATATGCTGGCCGAAGTGCAAGAGGAGGATCACCGCCTGCTGGGCCGCGAGGGCGTACCGGTCGTTGGCATTTGGGCCGAAAAGGACGAGGTAATCCCGCTATCATCGCTGGGGATGCTGACCCAGTGGAACCGGACCGTCCGGCAGGAGGTCGTCGACGGTGCGGGCCACCAGATGCCCTTCACTCATTCCGGACAGGTGATCGCCCTGCTCAGCGAGATCCTGCGCGAAGTGGACTAGAGCGCGTTGCGTTCAGTCGCATTCACGCGACCAACTCCGACCCGTTGGTGGCGCAGGTTCGAGACGCGAGACACCGGTGCCATTCTTTCGTCACGTGATCTGGCGTTGCAGGGCAAGGGATATGCCCTGCACCCGTTAGAACGCCAGCAGCCCACCCATGATATTGCAGCCATGAAGGACGTATCCGCATCCGGATCATGTTCGGCAGCTCAGGAATGCGCGGCGCGTGGCACACCGTTGAAAGCGCCGCTCAGCGGGCCTTTTTCGCCATCGCGCCGGCAGCACGTGTCATCGTGGTTCGCCATGTGTCCTGATCTCAGCGTGCGGCTTCATGGCTGGCCGAGACATTCCGCCGCGCGTAGAATTCCAGCATCAGCCCGATCAGCACCAGGATTACGCTGATCATCAGCGGATATGAAACCGAGGTGAAAAGCGGGTTGTAGTTGATGAAGGTGAAGCCGCGTGCCTGGTCGATGGCGTGAAACAAAGGGTTCCAGTCGAACAGCGCCAGCACCGAGCTGGGCAGCGCGTTGGCCACGAACATCTTGCCGCTGGCGATCATGTTGGCCCGCGAATAGACCGACGAGGCGATGGTGACGAAGCCGGGCAGCCAGGGCTTGAGCCCAAGGAAGACGAGTCCGACCGCGCAGCCCGAGAACCAGGCCAGGATAACCATGCCCATGGCGCCGATGGGATCATGGATGGTGATTGGCGTCATGATCGTGTGGTAGAGATAGAGCACCACCGCCATGGATAGGACCTGGATGTAAAGCGCACTGAGCGCCGAGGCCGAGATCGCGACGATCGTGTTCATCGGCGCGTGTTTCATCATCGCCGAGGTGGGTCCCTCGGACCCCAGCACCGCGCCCATGGATTTGATGTGGGTCATGAACAGGAAGATCCCGGTCATGATGTAGAGCATGAAGTCACCGCGGATTGCCGTACCCTTCAGGCCCAGGACCGAGAACATGAAATAAAAGGCCAGGGCGAAGACCATGGTCTGCATGATGTTCATGAGCAGGCCGATCACCGCGTGCCGATGCTGCTTGCGAATATCGCGGACGATGGAGTGATAGATCAGCTCCAGCATTCCCAGCGCGCCGCGCGAGCGTGATTGTACCCTGTGCGTCTCGAACATCGTGACCTGCCTGCGTCGTTCCCGCGCGAAGGTGGCGCGAAAATCTTGCCAATTCCCGTCATCATAGCATAGGAGCAGCCGGGACAACGATCAACACGCAGCGCCCCCGGGGGGCGGACCGGGAGCAGGCCCTTGGATTTCGATACTCTTGTAAATGTCATGCGCCGCCTGGCGCTTGAGGCGGGCGACCTGATCATGGAGGTCTACGGCGCCCCCGATTTCGAGGTGCGGACCAAGGGTGACGAAAGCCCCGTCACCGCGGCGGACGAGGCGGCTGACGCGCATATCTCTGCGGGGCTTCGGGCGGCCTTTCCCGATGTGGCGCTGGTGACCGAAGAACAGGCGGAATCGCATGATCTGTCGGCCTCGACCTTCCTGATCGTGGACCCGCTGGACGGGACAAAGGAATTCATCCAACGGCGCGGCGATTTCACCGTGAACATCGCCTACGTGCAGAACGGCCGGCCGGTGCGCGGGGTCGTCTTTGCCCCCGCCAGGGGGCGTTTGTTCTACACCGATGCGGCCGGCAATTCGGTCGAGGAAACCGGTCCCTTCGACAAGACCTCGCCCGGCGCCACCCGCCCGGTCAGTGTCAGCACGCCGGACAATGCCGCGCTCATGGTTGTCGCCTCCAAATCGCACCGCGACCAGGCGACCGAGGACTACATCGCAAAATATGCCATCAAGGACAGCACCAGCGCGGGATCGTCGCTCAAGTTCTGCCTTGTCGCGACCGGTGAGGCCGATCTCTATCCAAGGGTGGGCCGGACCATGGAATGGGATACTGCCGCCGGTCATGCCGTGTTGGCCGGGGCGGGTGGCGAGGTGGTGCGCCTCGACGATCACCAGCCGCTTCGCTATGGCAAGGCGGGCTTCGCAAACCCCTTCTTCATCGCCCATGCCCCGGGGGTCGGGCTGAAACCCGCCTGATGTCGGTTCTTGTTGTCATCCCGGCGCGCTATGCCTCGACCCGCTACCCGGGCAAGCCGCTTGTCGCGCTGACCGGCGCGACCGGCGAGGCCAAGAGCCTGATCCAACGCTCCTGGGAGGCCGCGGCCGGTGTCTCGGGGGTTGATCGCGTGGTCGTGGCCACGGATGACGCGCGTATCCGCGATGCGGCGCAGGGGGTCGGCGCCGAGGTCGTCATGACCTCGGAGACCTGCCGTAACGGCACCGAGCGTTGCGCCGAGGCGCTGGACGCGCTGGGCGGCGGTTACGATGTTGTCGTCAACCTTCAGGGGGATGCGCCTTTGACGCCGGCCTGGTTCATCGAGGATCTGGTCGTCGCATTGGACGATCACCCGGTGGCCGAGGTTGCCACCCCGGTGCTGCGCTGCGACGGTCGGGCGCTGAACGCGCTTCTCGAGGACCGCAGCAAGGGGCGCGTGGGCGGCACCACGGCGGTTTTCGGCACCAATCACGAGGCGCTTTATTTCTCGAAGGAGGTTATCCCCTTCACGCCACGCAGCTATGCCGGGCCCGATCCGACGCCCGTGTTCCACCATGTGGGGGTCTATGCCTACCGGCCCTCGGCCTTGGCTGCCTATGCCCGTTGGCCCGTCGGTGCGCTGGAGGACCTCGAGGGCCTTGAGCAACTGCGTTTCCTCGAACGCGACGTGCCCATGCTCTGCGTCGAGGTCGAGGCGCGCGGGCGTCAGTTCTGGGAACTGAACAATCCCGAGGACGTATCCAGGATCGAAGCGATGATGGTAGAAATGAATCACCCGTGACCGGAATTCTGGACCGTTTCCGATTTGAAACCGTTTTGGGGTCATGTTTGTGACAGTATATTGTGCGATAGGATACGTGGGGATTTTGGCCCCGGCGCTGGATTTAAGAGGTTCCGAATAATGAAGAAAAGAGTGACGAAGGCGATTTTCCCGGTGGCAGGGAAGGGCACGCGGTTCCTGCCGGCCACCAAGTCGATTCCGAAGGAAATCATGACATTGGTGGACCGCCCTCTGATCCAATATGCCATCGACGAGGCCCGCGCGGCGGGGATCCGGGAGTTCATCTTCGTCACCTCGCGCGGCAAATCCGCACTCGAGGACTACTTTGACCATACGCCCGAGCTTGAGAACACCCTGCGCAAGGCCGGGAAGGAAGACCTTCTAGAGACCCTCAAGACCACCAACATGGACAGCGGGGCGATCGCCTATATCCGCCAGCACAAGGCCCTGGGGCTGGGCCATGCCGTCTGGTGCGCGCGACGCCTGATCGGGAACGAGCCCTTCGCGGTCATTCTGCCCGACGACGTGATCGCGGCCCAGACGCCCTGCCTGCAACAGATGGTCGAGGCACATGCCGAAACCGGCGGCTGCATGGTGGCCGCGATGGAGGTGCCGAAGGAGAAGACCTCATCCTACGGTGTTCTGGACGTAAAGGGTGAAATGGGCGCGACCGTTTCCATCAACGGGATGGTCGAGAAGCCCCCCGCGGACGAGGCCCCCTCGAACCTGGCGGTGATCGGGCGCTACATCCTGACCCCTGACATCATGCGCAACCTCAGCCGGATCAAGACCGGATCGGGCGGGGAGATCCAGTTGACCGATGCCATCGCCGCCGAGATCGACGAAGATCGCGAGGTCTTCGGCTACCGGTTCCGCGGCCAGCGCTTCGATTGCGGCTCAAAGGCCGGGTTCCTGCAGGCGACCGTGGCCTTTGGCCTGGCCCGCGAGGATCTGGGTGCCGAATTCGAGGAATACCTGCAGGAACTCATGTCGATGCACCGGGCGGCGCAGTAGCCCGCCATGTCCATCTTCTCGGAGATGGACGCCGCGTCGCCGCGCCTCGCGCCGCGGTCCCCGGTCTATGCCTATAGGATGCGCTGGAAGCGGCGGCGCCTCTTGTTGCGGTCGCTGCGGCGGCGGCGAGACCTTCATCGGCTTGACGTCGATCCGGCCCGGATCGCCGCCGCGCCCATCCTGGCCTTTGCGACCCTGCGCAATGAACGTGCGCGCTTGCCGCATTTCCTGGACCATCATCGCGCGCTCGGGGTGGGCCACTTCCTGATCGTGGACAACGACAGCGACGATGGAACGGCGGACTTTCTGTGCGGGCAGACGGATGTCTCGCTTTGGCGCGCCGCGGACAGCTACAAGCGGGCGCGGTTCGGCGTCGACTGGTTGACTTGCCTTCAGCTCCGTTTCGGAAACGGCAAGTGGTGCCTGACGCTTGATGCTGACGAGCTGCTGATCCTGCCGGGGGGGCGTGACCTGTGTCGGCTGACCGCCCATCTCGACGCCACTGGGCGGGAGGCCTTCGGCGCGCTGATGCTGGACCTTTTCCCGAGGGGCCCGGTGAACGACGGGACGTTCGCCACCGGGGACGATCCACGCGATCACCTGCCATGGTTCGACGCTGTCGGCTATCGCGCCCGGCGGCATGCGGTCTTTGACAACCTGTGGATCCAGGGCGGCCCGCGCGATCGGGTCTTTTTCGTCGATCAGCCCGAAAGGGCGCCGACGCTGAACAAGACCCCGCTGGTCAAGTGGCGCCGTAGCTTCGCTTATGTCACCTCGACCCACCAGGCCCTGCCATTGCGGCTCAACCGGGTGTTCGAACCCGGGCGGCCCACGGGCGTGCTGCTGCACAGTAAGTTCCTGCCGGACATCGCGGTGAAGTCCGCCGAAGAGCTGCACCGCCGCCAGCACTTCGAGAACGCGGCGCTCTATACCCGCTATCACGAGAGCCTGATCGCGGGCGTGGACCTCTGGCACCCGGGTGCGACCCGCTACGAAGGCCCGGAACAGCTTGAATCCCTTGGATTGATGAGTTCAGGTGACTGGCGCTGAGCTTGCCTAAACCTTGCAATTGTTTAATGAATGGAAGCTAATGATGCCGTCACCTGTGCCGTGCCGCACAGGTGACGCAGAGCGGGTCCGGGTGACGCCGGAAACGGGGCGGGCAGAAAGGTGAGGCTTGGGAGTCTGGCAGTCATATCGGCTTCGTTTGCAGCGCAAGCGCTCGCATCTGCGCGCGCTCCGCAAATCGCGCGAACTGCGCGTCGTGCGCGACCGGACCGACAGGATCAGGCCGAAGGATATAATCGTCTTCTCCACACTCAGGAACGAGGACATCCGGCTTCCGTACTTCCTGCAATACTATCGTGACCTCGGCGTTAACCACTTCATCATTGTGGACAATGACAGCGACGACGGCGGGTGCGAATACCTGGCCGGGCAGCCCGATGTCTCCCTCTGGACCACGACGGCAAGCTATCGCCGGGCGCGCTTCGGGGTTGATTGGCTCAATTACTTGCAGCGCAAGCATGGCCACGGCCACTGGACCCTTGTTGTTGACCCGGACGAGTTCTTCGTTTTTCCCTTCAGCGACACTCGTTCCATCAGTGCCCTGACCGACTGGTTGGAGGCTTCGGAAATCCGCTCCTTCTCGGCCATGCTGCTGGACATGTATCCCAAGGGCCGGATCGACGCGGTGCCCTACAAGCGCGGGCAGAACCCGTTGGAAATAGCATCGTGGTTCGATGCGGGCAATTACACCCTGTCCAAGAACCACCTCTATTACAATCTCTGGATCCAGGGCGGCCCGCGCGCGCGAAAGTTCTTTACCGAGGAACCCTGGCGCGCGCCCGCGCTCAACAAGACGCCGCTTGTCAAGTGGGACAAGCGCTATGCCTATGTCAGTTCCACCCACATGCTGTTGCCGCGCGGGCTGAACCTGGTCTACGACGAATGGGGCGGGGAAAAGGCGTCGGGCGTCCTGTTGCACGCCAAGTTCCTCGATACCTTCACCGAAAAGGCCCGCGAGGAACTGGAGCGCGGCCAGCACTATGCGAACGGTCACGAATACAAGGCCTATGCCGAGGGTTTGGCCGAGCACCCCGACCTCTGGTGCAAGTGGTCCGAGAAATACATCAACTGGCGGCAACTGGAAATCCTCGGCCTGATGTCCAAGGGGAACTGGGCATGAGCCTCGGGGTCGTCATGCTTGTTCACACTGCGCTGAATCGCGCCGAGCAGGTGATCCGCCACTGGTCGGCGTCGGGCTGTCCCGTAGTGATCCACGTGGATCGTAATGTTGACCGGTCGACCTATGACAGGTTCGTCCAGTCGCTCGCCGACCTGCCGGATGTCGAGTTCAGCAAGCGGCACCGCTGCGAATGGGGTACCTGGGGGCTGGTGGCGGCCTCGCAAGCGGCGTCCGAGCAATTGTTGCGCAACTTCCCCCGGGTGCGCCATGCCTACCTGGCCTCGGGTTCCTGCATGCCGCTGCGCCCGGTGGAAGACCTGCAGGATTACCTCGCCGCGCGTCCGCGCACGGATTTCATCGAAAGTGCGACCACCGCCGATGTGCCCTGGACAATCGGCGGGCTGGACGAAGAGCGTTTCACGCTGCGCTTTCCCTTCTCGTTCCGCCGGCAGCGGTTCCTTTTCGATCGCTATGTCGAGTTCCAGCGCCGTTTCAAGCTGCATCGCAAACTGCCCGAGGGGATCGTGCCGCACATGGGGTCGCAGTGGTGGTGCCTGACGCGCCAGACCCTTTCGGCGATCCTCGAAGACCCGGACCGGCCCACTTACGACAGGTATTTCCGCCGGGTCTGGATCCCCGACGAGAGCTATTTCCAGACGCTTGTGCGGCTGTATTCGCAGAACGTCGAAAGCCGATCCCTGACGCTTTCGAAGTTCGACTACCAGGGCAAACCGCACATCTTCTACGACGATCATCTTCAACTGCTGCGGCGGTCGGACTGTTTCGTCGCCCGCAAGATCTGGCCGCAAGCCGACCTGCTCTATGATACCTTCCTGAAATCGGCCAATCCCATGAAGGGGAGTGAGCCGAACCCCGGCAAGATCGATCGCATCTTTTCCAAGGCGGTGGAGCGGCGCACGCGCGGTCGGGCTGGGCTGTTCATGCAATCCCGCCTGCCTCGTGACGGACATGAGAACGGCTTTACCTCGGCGCCCTATTCGATCTTCGAGGGTTTCACCGAGTTGTTCGAGGATTTCGAGCCGTGGCTGGCCCGGGTCACCGAAACGCGGGTGCACGGGCATCTCTTTGCCGCCGAAGGTGTGGAATTCGAGGAGCGGCAACAGACCTTTGCGGGCGCGCTGTGCGACAATCCCAGGCTGCGCGATCACAACGCGCGCATGTTCCTGACAAACCTGATCTGGAATACTCGGGGCGAGCGGCAGTGTTTCCAATTTGGCCCCCGCGACAGCCAGCTTGTCAGTTGGGACCTGGCCAAGGACCCCAATGCCCAGATCAACGTGATCACTGGTGCCTGGTCGATCCCGCTGTTCTTGTCGAACCGAAATTTCTCGCAGATCAGGGCCGAGGCGGCAGAGCTTCAGCGCATCGAGTCCGAGCACCTGGAGGCCCTGCGATCGTACTGGGCGAAGGCGCGGGTGCGGATTTGGACACTGGCCGAGTTCGTCGAAAGCCCGATGGAGGCCCTGCAGACGGTGCTGGACGAGATGGGCCACAAGACGCGGCGTAGCGTGACCGAGGCGCCGCGAATGGTTGACCTGACCGGCTTTGCGCAGTTCCTCCAGAACCTCAAGAACCAGGGTATGCATCCTTACCTTATGGGCGACTTCCCGACAGACCCGGCCCCACAGCAGCCGCGCCGCCAGCAACGCAAACCCTATCTTGTCAGGTAAGACATGACCGAATTCGACTATTTCGTGGTCTTCGCCGAGATGCGGACCGGCTCGAATTTCCTTGAATCGAACATCAACGCGATGGAGGGGCTGACCTGCCATGGGGAGGCATTCAATCCCGCCTTCATCAGCTACCCCAACCGCGAAGAGACGCTTGGCGTGACCCGCGCCGAACGTGATGCTGACCCGCAGCGTTTGCTTGGGCGCATCAAGGTCGCCGAAGGGCTCAACGGGTTCCGATTCTTCAACGATCACGATCCGCGCGTGCTTGACGAGATCCTTGCAGATCCGCGGTGCGCCAAGATCGTGCTGACCCGCAACCCGGCGGAAACCTATGTCAGCCGCAAGATCGCCGAGGCCACCGGCCAGTGGAAGCTGACCAACGTCAAGCATGCCCGCGCCAGCGATGTCGTCTTCGACACGGCCGAGTTCGAGGCCCATGTTGCGGCCCTGCAGGCCTTCCAGGTGCACCTGCTGGGCAGCCTGCAGAAGACCGGCCAGGCGGCTTTCTACCTGGCCTACGAGGATTTGCAGGATGTCGACGTGATGAATGGGCTGGCCGCATTCCTCGGAAGCCCGGCGCGGCTGGACGCCCTGGACCAGAGCCTCAAGAAGCAGAACCCGGCGCCGATGTCCGAAAAGGTGCGCAATTTCGACCGGATGGAGTCGGCTCTGGCGCGGCTGGATCGCTTCAACTTGAACCGCACGCCGAATTTCGAACCCCGCCGTGGCCCTGTCGTGCCCGGCCACGTGGCGGCGGCGCAATCCCCGCTGCTGTTCATGCCGGTTCGGGGCGGCCCGAAAGAGGCCGTGCTTGATTGGCTGGCCGGTCTGGATGATGCCGGGCGCGAAGCCCTGCGCAGCGATTTCACCCAGAAGACCCTGCGCAAATGGAAGCGCGATCGGCCGGGCCATCGCAGTTTCACCGTGCTGCGCCATCCCGTTGCCCGGGCCCATGCCGCCTTTTGCGAAAAGATCCTGTCCACCGCGCCGGGCAGCTATACCGAGATACGCAAAGTGCTGCGCCAGCAGTTCAAGCTGGACCTGCCCGAGGGCGCCCCGGATGCCGCCTATACCCGCCAACGCCACCGCGCGGCCTTTCTGGGGTTCGCGGGGTTTCTCAAGGCCAACCTTGCCGGGCAGACCGCGATCCGGGTCGATCCCTACTGGGCCAGTCAGACGGCGGTGCTGCAGGGTTTTGCAGGGTTCACCCTGCCTGACATGATCCTGCGCGAGGATCGTCTGGAAGAGGGTCTTGCCGTGCTTGCCGCGCAGGTGGGCCAATCGACAATGCCCACGGTGGCTACGCCCACCGACCCGCACGCCACGCGGCTGTCGGAAATCTACGACCCCGAGATAGAATCTGCTGTGCGCGATGTTTACGCGCGCGACTACATGGGGTTCGGTTTCGGCGACTACGCCGCCTGAGAGGTCGCGTGCTCGGTCAGGATGGTGAAGAGCGTCGCGGGGTCCTCGTTCGCGCGCAGCTTGGAACAGACTGATTCGTCCCGAAGCGTCCGCGAGACCAGCGCCAGCGCCTTGAGGTGCTCGACACTGGCGGATTCAGGCGCGAAGAGGGCGAAGACCAGATCGACCGGCTGCCGATCGACGGCATTGAAATCCAGCGGCTTCTTCAGGCGAAGGAACAGGCCGCAAACGCGTTCCAGACCAGGCATCCGCGCATGTGGCAGGGCGACGCCATGGCCCACGCCGGTTGGGCCAAGGCTTTCGCGGTCCTGCAAGGCATCGACGACGGACGCGGCACCGACCTGGAAACACCCCTCGGCCATCTCGGCCAGGGAACGGAACAGCTGCTTCTTGCTGCTGGCGGCCGAAATGACCTTCGTGCCCTCGGCGGGCAAGATTTCCGAGATTTGCATCTGTCGCTCGCTTTCCGTCTTGGACTGGCGGACGGATCAGCCCGAATTGCGCGGGTCGATCCAACCGATATTGCCATCGTCGCGGCGGTAGACGACGTTGACCCCGCCATGTCCTTCGTTGCGGAATACCTGTAGCGGGGCATCCGACAGCTCCATCTGCATGACCGCCTCTCCGACAGAGAGGGAGGGAATCCGTGTCTCCATCTCGGCCACGATCATGGAACTGACGTTGTCCGGCCCGGCATCCTCCGAGTCGCTGTTTGACGCGAGGATATAGGCACCGGCTTGCGAAACTTCAACCGGCTTGGCGCGCTCCTTGTGGTGGTCCTTGAGGCGCCGTTTGTAGCGTCTGAGTTGCTTGTCCATCTTGTCGCGTGCCGCGTCGAAGGCGGCGTATATCTCGTGCGACTGGCCTTTGGCCTGAGTGGTCAGGCCAGTCGACAGATGCACGACGGCCTCGCAGTTGAAGGCGCTCCCGCTCTTGGAAAAGATCACGTTGGCATCGGTGGGGCGGCCCGCATATTTCTCGAACACATCGCCCAGTTCCGTTTGAACGTGGGTTTGCAGGGCCTCTCCGATATCAATCTGCTTGCCAGTGATCTGATAGCGCATTTCTTCTCCTTCCAGGTTGCGACAGCGAGTATGGCGCGGGACATCTCCGCCCGGCCTCAGGTCATGCTGTCGTGATGGACGACACGCGGGTTTCGTGGCTTGAACGAACCCATCGCCGGAAAGGCGATTCCAGAGCAGCCAAGGATTACTGTCCGTGTCATCACCCTCAGTTGGCGACAGGTCGGGCGGGCTTGTCAATGGCCTAGCGCGGCCCGCGCGGCCGGCCGCCGTCAGCGCACACGGAAGCTGTCGCCGAGGTAGACGCGGCGCACGTTCTCGTTCGCGATGACCTCGTCGGCGGTGCCACTCATCAGCACCTTGCCGTCATGCAGGATATAGGCACGGTCGACGATCTGCAGGGTTTCGCGCACGTTGTGGTCGGTTATCAGAACGCCGATGCCGCGTTTGCGCAGGTCGGCGACCAGGTGACGGATCTCGCCCACGGCGATGGGGTCCACCCCGGCAAAGGGCTCGTCCAGCAGCACGTACTTGGGCCCGGCGGCCAGGCAGCGGGCAATTTCGGCCCGGCGCCGTTCACCACCCGACAGGGCCATGGCCGGGGCCTGGCGCAGGTGCTCGATCGAGAACTCGCTGAGCAGTTCCTCCAGCCGCTCGCGGCGCCGGCGCCGGTCCTTTACCGAGATTTCGAGGATGGCCATGATGTTGTCCTCGACCGAAAGCCCGCGGAAGATCGACATTTCCTGCGGCAGGTAGCCGATTCCCAGCTTGGCGCGGCGATACATCGGCAGCGTCGTCA
Organism: Salibaculum sp.; assembly: GCF_035270045.1. Taxonomy (NCBI): domain Bacteria; kingdom Pseudomonadati; phylum Pseudomonadota; class Alphaproteobacteria; order Rhodobacterales; family Roseobacteraceae; genus Salibaculum; species Salibaculum sp. Next base: position 47,056 of record NZ_DATFIP010000047.1, on the reverse strand, counting down.
CGTCACGCCCGTCGATCACGACCTGTCCGCCCTCGGGGGTGATGAGCCCTGCGATGGCGTAAAAGCAGGTCGTCTTGCCAGACCCATTGGGCCCCAGCAGCGCGACGACCTCGCCGCGGCCCAAGTCCATGCTCACATCTCGGATGACAAGACGCTTGCGGTAGGCCTTGCGCAGATGATGGATATGCAAGCCGGCGCCGCCCTCGGTGACGCTCAGTCCCGATGTTTCGGCCATTCTAGCCATCTTCCGGGGTCAGGATCGTGCGCACCCGGCCTTCCATCCGGGCGCTGCCGGTGCCCAGGTCGACACGCATCCGGTCCGCCGACAGGGCGCTGGCCCCCTGCGTCACCAGCACCTCGCCCTGCAACAGCAGCGTCCCGCCGGCAATGTCGTAATCGGCGCGCTGGGCCTCGGCGGCCTCGGTCGGGGTCACGAAGGTGACACCCCCCGAGGCGGTCAGGCTGTCGATCTCGCCGGTCTGATCGTTGTAGTTTACACGAACCTGCGCTGCGGCCAGGCGCAGATCACCCTGGCCGATCTCGACATTGCCCGAGAAGGTGGCGATGCCGGTGTTCTGGTCCACCTCCAGGCTGTCTGCCGTGATCTCCACCGGCGCGGTCGGGTCGGCGTTCACCGCCCCCAGCGTCAGGTTGGTCTGCGCCATGGCCCCAGTGCCGATCGCGGGCGCCGCGACGGCCAGTGTGATGAAAAGGGCCACGGCCCGGATCTTGAAGAAATGCACGTTTCTAATCCCCTTGCCGTGGTTGGTATACCAGCCGAACGCCGTCGTGGAAAAGCATCCTTTGCCCGGTTTGCGCATCGGGGGTGTCGATCAGCAGCTTCCCGGCGGTCAGTGCGCCGAAGGGCGTGCGGACCTCGAGGGCGCCCTCCGATACGATCCGGCCCGCGGCAATATCGGCTGCAAGGCCCGAAGTTTCCATTTCGTAGCCGTTCGAGGTGGTGATCCGGGTCAGCCCGAAAAGCCGGGCGTGCTGGGTTTCGCTGTTCACCTCGCCATTGCCGGCGCGGATCGCGATGTCGACGCCACCGGCCGAGGTGATATCCGCGCGCATGTCATCGATTTGGATGAGCGGGCCCTTGGGCCGGGCCTGCCCGGCCGTGACCTCGATGATCGACCCGTCTTCGGCCATGCCGGTGATCTGTGCGCCCGAGACGCGGGGATCGCGGGCGATCTCCTCAATCTCGGCGTAGGGTATGTCACCGCCGGGCAGCGGTGCGCGCGCCAGCAGGAAGACGGTCGACATCAGGGCGAGCGCAGCCAGCGGCAGGCCCACCTTGAGGATGGCAACCCACCGCGAACGAAGTTGATCGGCAGGTGCCATGTCAGACCACGCCCGCCCTCAGGCAGTCATGGATATGCAGGATTCCCACCACCCGACGCGACGCTTCCGGGTCGACGACGAACAGGCAGGTGATCTTGTTGTCCTCCATCACCGCGACGGCCTCTTCGGCCATGGCGTCGGGGCCGATGGTCCGCGGGTCACTGGTCATGACCTGGCTCGCAGTTCGATCCAGCAGACCGGCCATGTTCCGTCGCAGGTCGCCATCGGTCACCACGCCTGCAAGGTCGCCCTCGTGATCAAGCACGCCGACCACGCCGAAACCCTTCTGGCTGATCGTCAGCAGGCAGTCGCTCATGGGGGTGTCGGTGCCAGCCAGTGGCATCCGGTCGGCCCCGTGCATCAGGTCGCGCACCCGCGCAAGCCGTGAGCCGAGCTTGCCGCCCGGGTGATAGGCGCGGAAATCCTCGGCCGTGAAGGCGCGATGGTCCATCAGGGATACTGCCAGCGCATCGCCAAGGGCGAGGGTCATGGTGGTGGAATTCGTCGGAACCACGCCGGTCGTGCAGGCCTCGCCCGTGCGGGGCATCGCGATCAGGATGTCCGATTCGCGGCCCAGAGTGCTTTCGGCGCGACTGGTCACCCCGATCAGCGGGATGCCGAAGCGGCGGGTATAGGCCAGCAGGTTGGCCAGCTCGGGGGCTTCGCCCGAGTTGGAGATCGCCAGCACCACGTCCGAGCGGGTGATCATGCCCAGGTCGCCGTGGCTGGCCTCGGCGGGGTGCACGAATTGTGCCGGCGTGCCGGTGCTGGCGAAGGTCGCGGCAATCTTGCGCGCGATATGGCCCGACTTGCCGATCCCGGAAACAATCACGCGCCCGGGGGTTTCGAGGATCTTCTCGACGGCCGCCGAAAAGCCGCCATCGAGGCCGTCTGCCAGGGTTTCCAGCGCGGTGGCCTCGGTTCGGATGACGCGGCGGGCAGTGTCGAGGAACTTGGTCGCGCGGTCCATGTCCGGGTCCATGTCAGTGGGCGAAAATGTCGATTTCCGGCCAACCGGCCAGGTCCAGGCGCGCTCGCATGGGCAGGAAGTCGAAGCAGGCCGCGGCCATCTCGGTGCGGCTTTCGCGGGCCAGTCGGGCATCCAAGGCGTCTTTCAGCCGGTGCAGGTAAAGCACGTCCGAGGCGGCATAGTCCAGTTGTGCTGCCGTCAGCCGGGTCGCGCCCCAGTCGCTCTGCTGCTGGTGCTTGGAAATGTCGATGTCGAGCAGTTCCTGCAGCAGGTTCTTGAGGCCGTGCCTGTCGGTGTAGGTGCGGGTCAGCTTGCTGGCGATCTTGGTGCAGTAGACCGGCGCGGCCAGTGCGCCGAAGGCGTGATCCAGCGCGGCGATGTCGAAGCGTCCGAAATGGAACAGCTTCAGCACTTTCGGATCGGTAAGCATCCGGCACAGGTTGGGCGCCTCTGTCTGGCCTTTTTCGACCTGCACGAGGTGACAGTCGCCATCGCCCGACGACATCTGCACAAGGCACAGCCGGTCACGGTGCGGGTTCAGGCCCATCGTTTCACAGTCGATCGCGACGATGGGGCCAAGGTTCAGCCCGTCGGGCAGGTCGCGTCTGTAAAGGTGATTAGCCATCGTTTCCATCATCTCCTGCTAGGGGAGGGATGGTGCCCAGAAGAGGACTCGAACCTCCACGTCCATACGGACACCAGCACCTGAAGCTGGCGCGTCTACCAATTCCGCCATCTGGGCACAGATGTCGTGGAAGCGGCGTTTACGCCCGCTGAGCTGTGGTGTCAACGCGTTTCCGAAATGTTTTTCGCAGTTCTCCGTCCTGCGGCGTCGTTCGGCATGTCCCGGCCAAATCCACCTTGTTTGTCGGCCTGTTGGGCGATAAATGCGACGGAACGGCAGCCACGAGGGGTAGGACCATGTCCAAGCTTGTCACGATTTTCGGCGGGTCCGGGTTTCTGGGGCGCTACATCACCCAGCGCATGGCCAAGGAGGGCTGGCGGGTCCGTGTCGCGGTGCGCCGTCCGAACGAGGCGATGTTCGTGAAGCCCTACGGCGTGGTTGGCCAAGTCGAGCCGGTTTTCTGCAACATCCGCGACGACAACAGCGTGCGCAACGTGTTGCGCGGTGCCGACGTGGCGATCAACTGCGTGGGCACCTTCGATGCCTTTGGCAAGAACAACTTCGACGCGGTGCAGGCCGAGGGGGCCGAGCGTATCGCCCGAATATCGGCCGAGGAGGAGGTGCAGCGCATGGTGCAGGTCTCCGCCATCGGCGCAGATGCCGAGTCCGAAAGCACCTATGCCCGGACCAAGGCTGCTGGCGAGGCCGGTGTGCTGGCGCATGTGCCAGGGGCCGTGATCCTGCGGCCCTCGGTCCTGTTCGGGGATACCGATGCCTTCTTCAATCGGTTCGCGGCGATGACAACCTACAGTCCGGTCCTGCCTGTAGTGGGGGGCGAAACACGCTTTCAGCCGGCCTATGTGGACGACGTGGCCGAGGCCGCCACTCTCGGGGCGCTGGGCAATGCGGCGCCAGGCGTCTACGAACTGGGCGGACCGGACGTGAACACCTTCCGCGAACTGATGCAGGAAATGCTGGGCGTGATCCGCCGCCGCCGCCTGGTCCTGAACATGCCGTTCTGGATGGCCGGTCTGATGGCGCGTGTCTTCGCGCTGGGCGAACGGATGAGCTTTGGCCTGCTGAAGGGGCCGATCAGCCGCGACCAGGTTCTGCAACTGCAACAGGACAACGTCGTCTCCGAGGGCGCGCGCGGCTTTGCCGAGCTTGGCATTTCACCCAAGTCGATGGAGGCGATCCTGCCCGAATACCTTTGGCGCTTTCGCCCCTCGGGTCAGTATTCGGCCATCAAGGACTCGGCGCGCAACCTGAAGTCCTAGGAATAGGCGATCACCAACAGAACCACCCCCAGGACCACTCTGTAGATCACGTAGGGCGTGAAGCTGACTGATTTCAACAGGCGCATCATCAGCGACAGTGCGGCAAGCGCCGCGACAAAGGCCATGGCGGCGGCCAGTGCCCCGTTGCGGGCGGCTTCTGCATCGGCGGCCAGTGCCACCTCGGCCCCCAACAGCACGCCCGACGCCAGGATGACCGGAATCGACATCAGCATGGCCAGTTTCGCGCCGTCCTCGCGGGCATAGCCCAAGTGCCGAGCCGCGGTGATCGTGATGCCGGAACGTGATGTGCCGGGGATGAGCGCGAGGGCCTGCCAGGCCCCCATGATGGCCGCGTCGCGCAGGGACCAGTCGCGGGCCTGCTTGTCCACCCCTCCGGTCTGGTCGGCCCAGTAAAGCACGAGGCCGAAAATCAGCATCGTCCAGCCGATCAGCGCCACGGAGCGCATGGCCGCGTCCAGCCCGGTCAGTTTGAGCGCCAGCCCGAAAAGAACCGCCGGGATCGTCGCAACGATCAGTAGCAGTGCCAGACGCGCGCCCTTGGTGTCCGCGCGGCCCTTCGCCAGCCGCGGCAGCCCCAGAAGCGCCCCGCGCACGTCGCGCCAGAAGTAGAGGATCACCGCCAGTAGGGTCCCTAAGTGAACGGACACGTCGATTACAAGGCCCTGGTCGGCGCGCCCGGTCATCTGCGGTATCAGGACCAGGTGCCCCGACGACGAGACCGGCAGAAACTCGGTGATGCCCTGGATCACGGCGACGAGGGCGAGGGTGAATAGGGACATGGGTCCGCCTGATTCGTTTCCCCCGTTTCTAACCAAGGCAGCGAAATACGAAAGATCGGGAAATAGGTCCGTACCGGACTTAAAATGATGGACCGTCGGCGGCTTTTGCGCAGTTCTGCCAAGTCTTTCTGATAAATAGGTCAGATACTATGACTTTTCTTTCTGAGACGATCCAGTTAGACAGGTCCGTCAGTGGACCCTTTAGGAGGACGGAACGTGTCTGGTCAGAAGATGCTCAAGTTCGTCGATGTGGAACGGGACATGCCGGACAAGCGTCCGCCCGACCTTCGCCGGACGGATTTCCACGAGATCTATGCCGAATACGCCGACGAGAAGGCCAAGGAGCAGGCCGCACGGTGCAGCCAATGTGGCGTGCCTTACTGCCAGTCGCACTGTCCTCTACACAACAACATCCCTGACTGGCTGCGCCTGACGGCCGAGAATCGCCTGCAAGAGGCCTATGAACTGAGCCAGGCCACCAACACCTTCCCGGAGATCTGTGGCCGCATCTGCCCGCAGGATCGTCTGTGCGAGGGCAACTGCGTGATCGAAAAGTCCGGCCATGGCACCGTTACCATTGGCCAGGTCGAGAAATACATCACCGATACCGCCTGGGAGGAGGGCTGGGTCAAGCCCATCGTGCCCTACGCGGAACGCACCGAAAGCGTCGGCATCATCGGTGCAGGCCCGGCTGGTCTGGCCGCGGCCGACAAACTGCGCCGCGAAGGCATTCAGGTGACAATCTACGACCGCTACGATCGCGCGGGCGGGCTGATGACTTACGGCATTCCCGGGTTCAAGCTGGAAAAGGACGTGGTCATGCGCCGCAACCACCAGCTGGAACAGGGTGGGGTCGAGTTCGTTCTGAACTGTGACGTGGGCGACGACCTGTCCTTCGATGCCATCCGCGGAAAGCACGACGCGGTGCTTATCGCCACCGGCGTCTACAAGTCGCGCGAGTTGCAGGCCCCGGGATCGGGTGCCGAGGGGATCGTGCGCGCCATCGACTACCTGACCGCCTCCAATCGCAAGAGCTTCGGCGACGTCGTCGAAGAATTCGAAAGCGGCGAATTGAGCGCCCAAGGAAAGAAAGTTGTCGTGATCGGTGGCGGCGACACGGCCATGGACTGCGTGCGCACGGCCATTCGGCAGGGCGCGGAAAGCGTGAAGTGCCTCTATCGCCGCGACCGCGACAACATGCCCGGTTCGCAGCGCGAGGTGAAAAATGCCGAGGAAGAAGGTGTGGAATTCGTCTGGCTGACCGCGCCAAAGGGCTTTGCCGGCGATGCGGTGGAGGGCGTCATGGTGCAGCAAATGCGTCTGGGCGCCCCCGACGCCAGCGGCCGCCAGATGCCCGAACTGATCGAGGGCAGCGACTACGTCGAAGAGGCCGATCTTGTGATCAAGGCGCTGGGCTTCGAGCCTGAAGAATTGCCCAAGCTCTGGGGTGTCGAGGGCCTGGAGGTTACCCGCTGGGGCACCGTCAAGGCCGAGTTCACGACCGGCCGCACCAGCCTTGAAGGCGTGTATGCTGCCGGGGACATCGTGCGGGGTGCGAGCTTGGTCGTCTGGGCAATCCGCGACGGGCGCGACGCCGCAGACGCGATCCTGGAGTACGTGTCGCAAGGGGCTGCGGTCGCGGCGGAATAGGTCGCAACCCAAGGTATTCCAAGGGTATCGCGGCCGCCGAACCACCGTGCAGGAGGACAGAATGAAGACAGCCGGACTGATGAGCATCGCCACCATTCTGGCCGCCCCCGGACTGGCGGCTGCGCAGACCTTTGACCTGCCGCAGGGCTGCGAAGCCTTCGTGACGGTCCAGGGCAAGGACTGCACGGTAAGCCACATGTTCACCTGTATATCTGATCCCGAGGGGCACACGCGCCGCGCAGACCTGGATGAACAGATGATCACTTATGTCGGGCGCGTCGACTCCGAGGCGCAGTGGATCGAGAGCTTCCACCTGGCCTCGGGCCATACCGAGCGGCTGGAAAGCAGCCCCGCCGACCGGGCCTCGCTGACCGAACTCCTGGCCACGGATCGCGATACCTGGGACTTTGTCACTCAAAGCGACGAGATCGGCCCGACCCGCTACACCGGCGAGGACCGTCTGACCGGCGAAAGTGTGGTGATCGACGGCGTCACCCTGTTGCGCACGGAATACGAGATCGTCACCCGCGACGGCGATGGCGCCGAGGTATGGCGCGGGCAGGGGCGCGAATTTGTCCACCCCGACTGGCGCGTCTTCCTGTCGGGCATCAGCGAATATACCACCCCCGATGACAGTTTCGAGATCGACGGAAGCCCCGTCGAGTTCATCTTTCCCGGCGAGCCGGGCTTTCTTTCCGTCAATCCGAAATACGGCTGCGGCGTCGTGATGTCGTCGCTGGCGACGGACTGACAGGCAACCGACCACGCGCCCGCCTTGGCGCGAAACGAGGAGCGAGACCATGACCAAGTTCGATGCAAGCTGGGCTGCCAAGGAACAGGCCAAGCGCGACTGGGTGGCCGAGAACGGCCTGTACAGGCCCGAGGATGAGAAAGCCAACTGCGGTGTTGGACTGGTCGTCTCGGTCGACGGCAAGCCTTCGCGGCAGGTTGTGCAGAACGGTATCGACGCGCTCAAGGCGGTTTGGCATCGCGGCGCGGTGGATGCCGATGGCAAGACCGGCGACGGCGCGGGCATCCACGTTCAGATCCCGGTGCCCTTCTTTTATGACCAGGTCGAGCGCACGGGCCATACCCCGCGCCGTCACGAGTTGTTGGCCGTGGGGCAGGTGTTCCTGCCGCGCACGGATTTCGGCGCGCAAGAGACCTGCCGGACCATCGTGGAGTCCGAAGTCCTGCGCATGGGGTATTCCATCTACGGCTGGCGCCATGTGCCCGTGGTCGTCGACTGCCTGGGCGAAAAGGCCAATGCGACCCGCCCCGAGATCGAGCAGATCCTGATCTCCAACGCCAAGGGCGTGGACGAGGAGACCTTCGAGCGCGAGCTCTACGTCATCCGCCGCCGGATCGAGAAGGCCGCCGCCGCTGCGGGCGTGGCGGAACTGTATCTCGCATCGCTGTCGTGCCGATCGATTATCTACAAGGGCATGATGCTGGCCGAGCAAGTGGCCGAGTTCTATCCCGACCTGCAGGATGAACGCTTCGAAAGCGCTTTCGCGATCTACCACCAGCGCTATTCCACCAATACCTTTCCGCAGTGGTGGTTGGCCCAGCCGTTCCGGATGCTGGCCCACAACGGCGAGATCAACACGCTCAAGGGCAACCTGAACTGGCTCAGAAGCCACGAGATCCGCATGGCCTCGGCGGCGTTCGGCGACATGGCAGAGGACATCAAGCCCATCGTGCCGGGCGGGTCGTCGGATTCGGCGGCGCTTGATGCGGTCTTCGAGGTGCTGGTGCGCTCGGGTCGATCCGCACCCATGGCCAAGACCCTGATGGTGCCCGAAAGCTGGTCCAAGCAGGCCACCGAACTGCCGCAGGCCTGGCGCGACATGTATTCCTACTGCAATTCCGTGATGGAACCCTGGGACGGCCCTGCCGCCCTGGCCATGACCGATGGGCGCTGGGTCTGCGCGGGGCTCGACCGCAACGGTCTGCGCCCCATGCGCTACGTCGTCACCGGCGACGGGCTGGTCATCGCCGGGTCCGAGGTGGGGATGGTGCCCACGGACGAGGCCGCGGTGACCGAAAAGGGTGCGCTTGGCCCCGGCCAGATGCTGGCCATCGACATGGCCACTGGCAAGCTGTTCCACGACGCCGAGATCAAGGACAAGCTGGCCCGCGCGCTGCCCTTTGGCGAATGGGTAGGCAAGATCAACAACCTCGACGACAGGTTGGCCGGCGTCTCCGAGACCCCGCTGCATTCGGGGGCCGAATTGCGCAAGCGCCAGATCGCTGCGGGCTACAGCATCGAGGAACTGGAGAGCATTCTGGTGCCCATGGCCGAGGACGGCAAGGAAGCCATCGCCTCGATGGGGGATGACACGCCCAGCGCGGTACTTTCGGACAAGTATCGCCCGCTCAGCCACTTCTTCCGGCAGAACTTCAGCCAAGTGACGAACCCGCCGATCGACAGCCTGCGCGAATTCCGCGTCATGAGCCTCAAGACCCGTTTCGGCAACCTCAAGAACGTCCTGGACGAGGACAGCAGCCAGACCGAGATCCTGGTGCTGGAAAGCCCCTTCGTGGGGAATGCTCAGTGGGATGCGCTGGTGAGCGCCTTCAACGCCCCCTCGGTCGAGATCGACTGCACCTTTCCCGTCGGCGGCGGGACCTCGGCACTGCGCGACGCGCTGTCGCGCATCCGCGAAGAGGCCGAGGATGCTGTACGCTCGGGCGCGGGGCACCTGGTCCTGACTGATCAGCACCAGGACCCTGACAAGGTGCCCATGCCCATGATCCTGGCGACCAGCGCCGTCCACAGCTGGCTGACGCGCAAGGGCCTTCGGACCTTCACGTCGATCAACGTGCGCTCGGCCGAATGCGTCGACCCGCATTATTTCGCCGTATTGGTCAGCAGCGGCGCCACGGTGGTCAACGCCTACCTGGCCGAGGATTCGCTGGCCGACAGGATAGACCGCGGCCTGCTGGACGGGACACTGACCGAGGCCGTGGCACGTTATCGCAAGGCCATCGACCAGGGGCTTCTCAAGATCATGGCCAAGATGGGGATTTCCGTCATCTCGTCCTATCGCGGCGGGCTGAACTTTGAGGCGGTGGGCCTTTCCCGCGCCATGGTGGCAGAGTATTTCCCCGGTATGCACAGCCGCATCTCGGGTATCGGGCTCAACGGTCTTCAGAAGAAGGTCGAGCAGGTCCATGCCCAGGGCTGGCGCGGCAACCAGGATATCCTGCCGATCGGCGGTTTCTACAAGGCGCGCCGCTCGGGTGAGAAACACGCTTGGGAAGCCACGTCGATGCACCTGATGCAGCAGGCCTGCGACCGCGCCTCTTTCGAGTTGTGGAAGCAGTATTCGGCAGCCATGCAGTCGAACCCACCGATCCACCTGCGCGACCTTCTGGCGATCAAGCCCATGGGCCATCCCGTTCCCATCGAGGAGGTCGAGAGCATCACCAGCATCCGCAAGAGGTTCGTCACCCCGGGGATGTCGCTGGGCGCGCTCTCGCCCGAGGCGCACAAGACGTTGAACGTCGCCATGAACCGCATCGGTGCCAAGTCCGATAGCGGCGAGGGCGGCGAGGACCCGGCGCATTTCGTGCCCGAACCCAATGGTGACAACCCCTCGGCCAAGATCAAGCAGGTCGCATCAGGACGATTCGGCGTGACGGCTGAATACCTCAACCAGTGTGAAGAACTGGAAATCAAGGTCGCCCAAGGTGCCAAACCCGGCGAGGGCGGCCAGCTGCCGGGGATGAAGGTGACCAAGCTCATTGCGCGGCTGCGGCACTCGACACCGGGTGTGACGCTGATCTCGCCCCCGCCGCACCACGACATCTACTCGATCGAGGACCTTGCGCAGCTGATCTACGACCTCAAGCAGATCAACCCGCGCTGCAAGGTGACGGTAAAGCTCGTCGCCTCCAGCGGGGTCGGGACCATCGCGGCCGGCGTGGCCAAGGCCAAGGCCGACGTGATCCTGATCTCCGGTCACAACGGTGGCACCGGGGCCAGCCCCGCGACCTCCATCAAGTACGCGGGCCTGCCCTGGGAAATGGGCCTGACCGAGACGCACCAGGTGCTGTCGATGAACAATCTTCGGTCGCGCGTGACCCTGCGCACCGACGGTGGGCTGCGCACTGGGCGCGACATTGTCATGGCCGCCATGATGGGCGCCGAGGAATACGGCATCGGTACCGCCGGCCTGATCGCCATGGGCTGTATCATGGTCCGCCAGTGTCAGTCGAACACCTGCCCGGTGGGCGTCTGCACCCAGGACGAGCGCCTGCGCGAGAAATTCACAGGCAATGCGGACAAGGTGGTCAACCTGATCACCTTCTACGCCTCCGAGGTGCGAGAGATACTGGCCGAGATCGGGGCGCGCTCTCTGGACGAGGTGATCGGGCGCGCCGATCTTCTTGCGCAGGTCAGCCGCGGCTCGGCACATCTGGACGACTTGGACCTGAACCCGCTGCTGATCACCGTCGACGGCGCCCAGGACATCGTTCACGATCGGGACAAGCCCCGCAACGAGGTCCTCGACACGCTGGATGCGCAGATCGTCAAGGATGCCGCGCGCTTCCTTCAGGACGGTGAAAAGATGCAGTTGGAATACGCGGTGCAGAACACGCTGCGCACCATCGGCACCCGCACCTCCAGCCATATCGTGGGCAACTTCGGAATGAACAATGACCTTCAGCCCGATCACCTCACGGTCAAGCTCAAGGGCAGCGCGGGCCAGTCCCTGGGCGCCTTCGCCGCGCCGGGGCTCAAGCTCGAGGTGTCCGGTGATGCAAACGACTATGTAGGCAAGGGCCTGTCAGGGGGCACGATCGTGGTGCGCCCACCGCAGATCAGCCCGCTCGTGGCCAGCGAGAACACGATCATCGGCAACACGGTTCTGTATGGGGCGACCGGCGGTTATCTTTTCGCCGCCGGACGGGCCGGGGAACGTTTCGCGGTGCGCAACTCGGGCGCGCATGTCGTGATCGAGGGCTGCGGGTCGAACGGCTGCGAATACATGACTGGCGGGGTCGCCGTGATCCTGGGCGAAATCGGCGCGAATTTCGGGGCCGGTATGACTGGCGGCATGGCCTATCTGCACGATCCGGATGGGACGGCGCGGAACCTGATGAACATGGAAACTCTGGTGACCTGCCCGGTCACGGTGGATCACTGGGAGGCCGAACTGAAGGGCCTGATCGAGCGTCACGCCGCAGAGACCGGCAGCCGAAAGGCCGCCGATCTGTTGCAGCACTGGGAGGTCGAAAAGCCGAACTTCGTGCAGATCTGTCCCAAGGAGATGCTGCCGCATCTGTCGGCGCCGCTGGGTCTTGAGGACAGCGCAGTTCCAGCCGAGTGACCAAAGGTTTGGCATGATCGACCCGCTATTGCAGGTCTCGTTTCCGGGGCGCGAAAAGCCATTTCGCGCCCCGAACTTTTTCACGCTATTTTTGTGAGCATGAAAAAGCAGAATCGTGCAGGAATCAGCCCGAGCGAGTTCCATCATGCCCAACAGTTACGCGGATCAGTTACTGAAAATTGACCCCTTTGTTCCACCGGCGGCGGGAACATCTATGACCAAGTCAGTCCTGACCCTGACCGACCAGAACGATGATTCGGATTGCGACCGGTTCGACAATGACAGTGTGAACGGCATAGACATCACCGCATCTTATCCGGGCGCTTCGGTCATCTTGAACTTGGAAGGTGTCGGGAACGCGACCTATACCGGCGTGACCTTCTACCTGGCGGACGGGTCACCACCCGTTCGGTCACCCATCACCATCTCATGTTCGCCCGGCACGAAGCCGTTTTTGCCGACGGTCAGGCCTCAGGCGGAAGTGCTCTGTACACAACGTGTGCCGGAATGTCGGGCCGTTGCTTGACCGTTCGCGTTGAACGGTGTGAATGGGCCGCATGGCGAGGAAACCCGCATCCCGCACAGGCAAGTCCAGCAAGGTGCCGCGTCTGCGGCGCCTGCGTCGTTTCCTGCGGCGCTGGCTGCTGAGGGGGGGGCTGCTGGTGATTGGTATCACGATGTTGTTCGTCGGGCTGTTTTCCATAATCAACCCGCCGACGACGCCTTACATGTTCGCCGAAAGCCGCCGCTTGGACGGGGTCGACCACAGCTGGGTGGCAATGGAGGAGATCGCGCCTGTCATGGCCCGCGCCGCAGTGGCCGCAGAGGATGCCGACTACTGCCTGCACTGGGGGCTGGATCTGTCGGCGATCCGCGCTGCCATGAATGACGGGACGGGGCGGGGCGGATCAACCATCAGCCAGCAGACGGTCAAGAACGTCTATCTCTGGCACGGGCGCAGCTGGTTCCGAAAATCCCTCGAGGCGTTACTGACCCCGGTGGTCGAGGCCATCTGGTCCAAGCGCAGGATCCTCGAAGTCTACTTGAACGTGGCCGAGTTCGATGAGGGCGTCTTTGGCGTCGAGGCAGCGGCGGAGCACTATTTCGGGGTCCAAGCACGGGACCTGTCCCCGGTTCAGGCCGCGCGCCTCGCGGCGGTACTGCCCGATCCCGGCGGGCGATCGGCGGCGCGGCCCTCGGATTTCGTGCGCGCCCGGGCGGCGAACATCATCGACGGGGCGGCGACGATCCGCAAGGATGGCCGGGCCGACTGCTTCGAGGACTGACGCGGGATTGAACCCGACCGGCGCATCGGGCATGGATGGGGCGGACCCTCTGACCGAGACAGCCAAGATGAACCGCCTTTACCACTACCCTCTCTCGCCGTTCAGCCGAAAGGTGCGCCTGAGCCTGGCAGAGAAGAAGATCGAGGTGGAATTGGTCGAGGAAAGATACTGGGAGAAAGACCCGGATTTCCTGCGCCGTAACCCGGCAGGCAAGGTGCCGGTGCTGAAGATGGGCAACCGCACCATGGCCGAAAGCACAGCGATCTGCGAATATCTCGAAGAGGCGTACCCCGCCCCGGCACTGTTGCCCCCCACACCCGAGGCTCGCTACGAGGTGCGCCGCCTCGTGGCCTGGTTCGACGACAAGTTCAACGACGAGGTCACGACCAAGCTGATGGGCGAACGGATGTTTCGCAAGGTCATGGGCACCGGCTACCCGGACAGCACCAACGTCAAGGCGGGGGCCAAGGCGATCAAGTACCACATCGATTACATGGCATGGCTTCTGGACCAGCGCCGCTGGCTGGCAGGCGACCAGATGAGCCTCGCCGATTTTGCCGCCGCCGCGCACCTGAGCTGCCTCGACTATATCTCGGACGTGGACTGGAACCGGTCCGAGGTGGTCAAGGACTGGTATGCCAAGATCAAGTCTCGTCCGGCCTTCCGGTCGATCCTGGCCGACCAGGTGCCGGGGTTCCCGCAGCCGGATCATTATGCCGACCTTGATTTCTGATCCGATTTCGCCGCCTTCGGCGTCGACCCGGGCGAGGGGCGCTGCCCCTCGCGCTCCCCGGGATATTTCGAGCCAGAAGAAGAAGGGGGCATTTTGGCTGACCTGAAGGCACGGCTGGTGGACAAGGCCCTGGCCGAGGGGTTCGCGGGTGTGGGCGTCTGCCGTCCGGATTCAGCGCCCGGAATCGCCGAGCGGTTGGACAGGTTCGTGGCCCAGGGACGGCATGGGCAGATGGGCTGGATGGCCGAGCGCATGCAATGGCGGGGCGATCCGGCCGCTCTCTGGCCTGCGGCGCGGTCGGTCGTGATGCTGGCCGAACTCTATACGCCCGACCACGATCCGCTGGATGTGCTTGAGCAGCGCGACCGCGCGGCGGTGTCCGTCTATGCGCAGAACCGGGACTACCACGACATCGTCAAAAAGCGGCTCAAGCGGGTCGGGCGCTGGCTGGTGGAGCAAGAAGGATGCGAAATCAAGGTTTTCGTGGACACGGCCCCGGTGATGGAAAAACCCCTTGCCCAGGCCGCCGGCCTGGGCTGGCAGGGCAAGCACACGAACCTGCTGAGCCGGGAGCTTGGTAACTGGTTCTTTCTGGGCGCGATCTTTACAACGGCCGAACTGGAGCCCGATCAACCGGGAGAAGAGAACTGCGGGTCTTGCACCGCCTGTCTGGATATCTGCCCGACCCATGCCTTTCCTGCGCCGTTCCAACTGGATGCGCGGCGGTGCATCTCCTACCTGACGATCGAGCACAAGGGGCCGGTGGACGAGGAATTGCGCCCGCTGCTGGGCAATCGCATCTACGGCTGTGACGATTGCCTGGCCATCTGCCCGTGGAACAAGTTTGCGCAGGAGGCCACCGAGATGCGCTATCTCGGGCGCGAAGACCTGCGCGCGCCGGCGCTGGCCGATCTGGCGAAACTGGACGATGCCGGATTCCGGGCCATGTTTTCAGGAAGCCCGATCAAGCGCATCGGTCGTGACCGGTTCGTGCGCAATGTCGCCTACGCGATCGGCAATTCCGGTGATCCGGCCCTGGTTTCGGGGGTGCAGGGGCTTTGTGAAGACTCCGATGCCACGGTCGCGGATGCGGCGCGCTGGGCCGTCGGTCGATTGAAAGACGGGAGGACTGAATGAGAGGACTTGCACTGATCCTGATGAGCCTGGCTGCGCCCCTCGCCGCGCAGGTCGAGCAGGGGCGCCCCAATGCCGATTTCGATCCAGCCTTTCGGGCACAGACCCGTGCCCCGGCGCTGGAGACGACCCCCGTGCAGGCCGGTTGGCTTGCACGGGGGCTGGAACACCCCTGGGGCATTGCGGTGTTGCCTGATGGCCGGTTGCTGATCACTGAACGGCCTGGGCGGATGCGGCTGGTGGGGCCCGAGGGCGCCTCGGCCCCCGTCAGTGGCCTGCCGGATGTGGACGCGCGCCGGCAGGGCGGGTTGCTGGATGTCGCGGTGCGCGAAGACTTCGCGCAGACGCGCCGGGTCTGGTGGACCTATGCCAAGCGGGTGACGGGCGGCACGGTGACTGCCGCAGCAACCGGGGTGCTAAGCGATGACGGCAGCCGCATGGGCGACGTCAGGGATATCTTCGTGCAGGAACCGCCCTCGCGGAACCCGATGCATTACGGCAGCCGCATCGTCTTCGGGGATGACGGTATGGCCCATATTACCACCGGCGAGCATTTCAGCCGAGACGACCGTCAACTGGCCCAGGATCTGGAAACCACCTACGGCAAGGTCCTCCGCGTCACACCGGAGGGCGAGGTCCCCCCCGACAACCCCTTCGTCGGGCGCGACGGGTTGGACACGATCTGGTCCTACGGGCATCGCAACATGCAGGGTGCAGCGATGGGGCCGCGTGGCAGGCTCTGGACGATCGAGCATGGCCCGGCGGGCGGGGACGAACTGAACCGCCCCCTGCCCGGGCGCAACTACGGCTGGCCGGTGATCTCCTACGGGGTGAATTACAACGGCTCCGACGTCGGGTCTGGCCGGGCCGTGCGAGAGGGGATGGAGCAGCCGGTCTACTACTGGGACCCGGTCATCGCACCGGGCGGCATGATGTTTCACAACGGTCGCGGCGGATTCGACTGGGAGGATGACTTGCTGATCGGCTCGCTCAATCCCGGCGGGTTGGTTCGGTTGCGTTTCGCACAGGGCCGTGTCGCGGGCGAGGAGCGCCTGCTGCCTGAAATCGGGCGGGTCCGGGATGTCGAGGTGCTGGACGATGGCACCGTGCTGCTCCTGATCGACGCGGCAGACGGCGGCATCCTGCGGGTCCGTCCGGCGGGGTGACTGGCCATTTTGCGGCGCTGGGCGTAATCAGTGCGCATGTTCGCTGCCACATCCGCCGCAAGCCCTGTCCGGGGCATCTTCTTGATGATTTCAGCCGTGACGGTTTTTACCGTCATGTCCGCCTTCATAAAGGCGGTGCCGGGGGTCCCGGCGGGTGAGGCGATGTTCTTCCGCTCGGTCCTTGCGATGCCGATCATCCTGGTCTGGCTGGCATGGCAGGGGGACTGGCCGCACGGGATCCGCACCAACAGCATCCGCAACCATGCGGTTCGCGGACTGGTCGGGTCTGCCGCCATGGGGCTTGGCTTTGCCGGCCTGAAATACCTGCCCCTGCCCGAGGTCACGGCGATCCGGTTTGCCACGCCGGTGGTCATGGTGGTGTTGGCCGCGCTGATGCTGGGCGAGCGCTTGCGGCTGATCCGCATCACCGCCGTGGCGCTGGGTCTTGTCGGCGTGGTGATCATCATCTGGCCAAGGCTGAGTTTCGGCCTGAACAACACCGAGGCGCTGGGCGCGCTGATGGTTCTGGGCTCGGCCTGCCTTGCGGCGCTGGCACAGGTCTTTGTCAAGGGCATGAGTGGGACCGAGACGACAGCGGCCATCGTCTTCTGGTTCTCGCTGACTTCGACCGGCGCCTCGCTTCTGACCCTGCCATTCGGCTGGGTCTGGCCCGATCCGGGCGAGGCGGCTTACCTGGTGGGCGCGGGGCTGGTGGGCGGCATGGGGCAGATTTTGCTGACTTCGTCCTACCGGCTGGCCGATGCGGGGGTGCTGGCCCCGTTTACCTATGTCTCGATGCTGTGGTCGGTCGTGATCGGCTACGTCTGGTTCGACGAGGTGCCGACGCGGCCAATGCTTTTCGGGGCGGCGCTCGTGATCCTGGCGGGCGTTGTCATCGTGCTGCGTGAAAGGCAATTGGGAAATGAGACCACGGCGCGCCGCAAAGTCCGTGCGAAAGGGCTGCAATAGCGGCGTCGGGGTTGAACGAGTGCATTCCGTGCCCCCACATGATAAGGAGAAACCTTGAAACACGAAAGGAGGACCCAATGACGCGCCATATCGTGGACCGCCCGCAATCCCGTGACGACACGTCCCGGGCAAAGGCATTCCTCAGGATTCAAAGGGATGTGCACCCCAACGCTTCGACTCAGCGGCTTCAGCGCCAACCGCGCGAGCATGGCGTTGGGCGACTCAAGCAATTCCTGCGCATCGAGCGGGGACGCTCGGCCTGAACCGGAACAGCGGCGCCCACCGGGTTATTCCGGGGGCGTCCTGCACCCGAAGGCCTAGGCCTGGCCCCGCACCAGTTTTTCGTAGCCTTCGACCATGTCCTTGGCCAAGGTGCCCACATCGAAGTTGTAGTCGCCGATCTGGCCGACCGGCGTGACCTCGGCCGCGGTACCCGTCAGCCAGCATTGTTCGAAACCTTCCAGTTCTTCCGGCATGATCACCCGCTCGTGCACCTTGACGTGTCGGTCCCGCAACATCTCGATCACCGTCTGGCGGGTCAGTCCGTTGAGGAAGACATCCGCCTTGGGCGTGTGCACCTCACCATCCTTGACGAAGAAGATGTTCGCCCCCGTGCATTCCGCGACATAGCCGCGATAATCCATGAACAGCGCATCCGAACAGCCCTTGGCCTCGGCTTCGTGCTTGGAGATGGTGCAGATCATGTAGAGCCCGGCAGCCTTGGCATGAACCGGGATCGTCTCGGGGCTGGGTCGTTTCCACTTGGCGATATCCAGCTTCGCGCCCTTGAACTTGGCATCGCCATAGTAGGCGCCCCACTCCCAGGCGGCGATGGCCAGCCGGACCGGGTTGCGCGCCGAAGCGACGCCCATGTCCTCGCCAGCACCGCGCCAGGCGACCGCCCTGACATAGGCATCGGACAGGCCGTTGGCGGCAAGAACTTGGTGCTTGGCGGCCTCAATCTCGTCTACCGTGTAGGGGATTTCGAAGTCCAGTTCTCCGGCCGAGAAGTGCAGCCGTTCGGAGTGTTCGCGGCTCTTGAAGATGGTGCCGCCATAGGCGCGCTCGCCCTCGAACACCGAGGAAGCATAGTGCAGTGCATGGGTCAGGACATGGACATTGGCGTCGCGCCACTCCACCAGTTGGCCGTCCATCCAGATCTTTCCGTCGCGATCATCATAGGCACCCGCCATTGCGACCTCCTCCAGTCTTTGCATTTGTTGCGCTATTTAGGTCCGCACCGGACACAAAGTTTCGCAAAATCCGTCATTCGATACTGATCACGTCTTGGAATGTCAACAACACTGACGTATTGTTACGGTAAGCGTGAATAGGAGGCAGATGTGGCGGAGGGACCCGAGGGCGGACAGGCGCTTCTGTTCCTGACCGACGACCAGCTGCGCAAGGGAATCGAGGCGATGTTCTTCGCCTATCGCGGGTTCACCGCCGATCCTGATCGTATCCTGGCCGAATTGGCCTACGGCCGTGCGCATCATCGGGCCGTGCACTTCATCGGGCGCAGGCCGGGGACGACGGTGAACAACCTTCTTTCGGTCCTTGGGGTCACGAAGCAATCGCTCAACCGTGTGTTGCGCACGCTGATCGAGGATGGCCTTGTCACGAGCGAAATCGGGCGGACGGACAAGCGCGAGCGCAACCTTTACCTGACAAACGAAGGCCGGGCGCTGGAACAGCGGCTGTCGGACGCTCAGCGGGACCGTATGCGTGCCGCCTATCGCGCCGCGGGGCCTGAGGCGGTGGCCGGGTTCCGCCAGGTTCTGGAGGCGATGATGGACGATGACTTGCACCGCCACTACCACGAGATGAAGGATGTGAAGGTGTGACATGACCAGTGACAGGACGGGGGACAAGGCGGCGGACAGGCCGCATCTTCTGGTGGTGGATGACGATGAGCGCATTCGCGCACTGTTGCAGAAATTCCTGACCCGGAATGACTTCCTGGTCACTACGGCGCGTGATGCCGAACACGCGCGGCGTATATTGGCGGGGTTGGACTTTGACCTGATCGTGCTGGACGTGATGATGCCTGGCGACGACGGCGTGACCTTGTGCGGCGAACTGCGCGCGCAGAGGGCGACGCCGATTCTGCTTCTGACCGCCCGTGGCGGGACAGAAGACCGGATTGCGGGGCTGGAGGCGGGGGCTGACGATTATCTCGCCAAGCCTTTCGAGCCAAAGGAGCTGTTGCTTCGTATCAACTCGATCCTGCGGCGGATGCCCGCTGCCGAGCCCGGCGCGGGCGTGCCCAAGGTGCTGCATATGGGGCCGCTAAGATATGATCTGGAGCGCGGCGAGATGTGGCGCGGCCAGGACTTGGTGCGGCTGACCGCAACCGAGAGCCAGCTGCTGCAGATATTCTCGGGTCAGCCAGGGGCGCCGGTCAGCCGGGCCGACCTGGTCGTGCGGCTGGGCCGAAGCGGCGGACAGGCGCAGGAACGTGCGGTGGACGTGCAGATCACCCGGTTGCGCCGCAAGCTGGAAGACGACCCCAAGCAGCCGCGCTATCTTCAGACGGTCCGGGGTGCCGGCTACATGCTGGCCCCGGACTGACCCGAGTCGACTTGTGATATCAACGGCGTCGCGGGGCCTCGGTGGCATTTGCGCAGGCGGTGCCACGGGAAGGGGCGGCGCCCACCGGTGCCGGTCGCGTCGTGCGTTCGGTGACGGGATGAACGGCCCTTGTGCTATGCCGCCGGATGGGGTTTCTCTGGCGCCATGACCACGGCACTTGTCACCCACCACGATTTCCTCGGCCACGTCACCCCGCCCGGACACCCCGAGCAGGTGGCGCGGATGGATGCCGTCCATCGCGCGCTCGGCGACATGGACCTGCTCCGCGTAAAGGCCCCGATGGCCGCCGAGGCGGATCTGCTGCGCGTTCATCCCCGGGCCTATCTGGACCGGATTGCCGCATCGGTGCCCGAGACGGGTACGCGGGCGCTGGACGCGGACACGCATGTTTCACCCGGGTCGCTGGCGGCGGCCTGGCGGGGGGCAGGGGCGGTTCTGCGCGCGGTCGACATGGTGCTGACCGGAGAAGTGGGCAACGCCTTTGCTGCCGTGCGCCCGCCGGGGCACCATGCCGAGACAGAGATGCCCATGGGGTTTTGCCTGTTCGGAAACGTGGCCGCGGCCGCGAAACATGCGCTGGAGCATCATGGCCTGTCCCGCGTGGCGGTGGTCGATTTCGATGTGCATCATGGCAACGGCACGCAGGACCTGCTTTGGGACGAGCGGCGC
Organism: Salibaculum sp.; assembly: GCF_035270045.1. NCBI lineage: Bacteria > Pseudomonadati > Pseudomonadota > Alphaproteobacteria > Rhodobacterales > Roseobacteraceae > Salibaculum > Salibaculum sp. Next base: position 26,502 of record NZ_DATFIP010000047.1, on the reverse strand, counting down.
GCGCTGTTCATATCTTCGCACCAGATGCCGCTGTGGCCTGGGACGGGGCGATCTGACGAGACCGGCGCGTTCGACAATGTGATGAACCTGCCCTTGCCGACCGACAGCGACGGCGCACACATGCGGCGGGTCTACGAGGCAGAGGTCTTTCCCCGTCTGCGGGCCTTTGCGCCCGAGTTGATCCTGCTCTCGGCCGGGTTCGACGCGCATCGGGACGATCCGCTGGCGCAGTTGAACTGGGATGAGGCTGATTTCGCCTGGATCACCGAGAAATTCTGCGCAATCGCGCGCGAGACATGCGGGGGGCGTGTGGTCTCGGCGCTGGAGGGTGGGTATGATTTGGAGGCCTTGGGCCCCAGCGTAGCCGCCCATGTGACTGTCCTGATGGAGAATGCCTGATGAGTGACCGCCCTGTTGCCGAGATGAGTTTCGAAGAGGCCCTGCGCGAACTGGAAGAGGTCGTGGGGAAACTGGAGCGCGGCGAAGTGCCCTTGGACGAGAGCATCAAGCTTTACGAACGGGGCGCAGAGTTGCGCCGGCGCTGCGAGGCAAAGCTGAAAGAGGCCGAGGAGAAGGTCGCCAAGCTGACGCTGGACGGCGAGGGGGTGCCGCAAGGCACCGAACCGCTGGACGCGGGCTGAGCCTTGGCGTTGCAGGCGGCGGTCGAGCGCGCTCGTTTCGCGGCCGAGGCGCGGATTTCAGCGGAGCTTGCCGGTGTGGATCTGCCGGTTGCGCGGGCGATGCTGTATGCCGTGCGCGGCGGCAAGGGGCTGCGCGCCTTCCTCGTCGCAGAGAGTGCGCGCTTGCACGGGATCGGCGATGCCATCGCGCCCGCCGCGGCGATCGAGTGCATTCATGGCTATTCGCTGGTCCATGACGATATGCCCTGCATGGACAACGACGCCCTGAGGCGTGGGCAGCCGACGGTCCATGTGAAGTGGGACGAGGTCACGGCGGTGCTGGTGGGCGATGCCCTACAATCGCTCGGCTTCGAGCTGGTATCACAGGCGGACGGGGATGCGGTCAATGTGCTGGCCCTGAGCCGCGGCCTGGCCCGCGCGGCCGGGGTGCGCGGCATGGTGGGCGGCCAGGCGATGGACATCGCCGCCGAAAGTGCCGCGGGACCGCCGGCCCTGACCCAGGTGGAGGCCCTGCAAGCGGGCAAGACCGGTGCGTTGATCCTCTGGTCGGCGACCGCGGGTGCGGTGCTCTCAGGGGCGGATGCCAAGCCGTTGGAGTGCTTTGGCGATGCGCTCGGCCGGGCCTTCCAGATCTGGGACGATGTGCTGGATGTCGAGGGCGATATCGCTACCCTGGGCAAGGCCATCGGCAAGGACGACGGGGCGGGAAAGGCAACGTTCGTGTCGCTGCTGGGGCTGGACGAGGCCAAGCGACGCGCGTGCGATCTCGTGACAGAGGCTTGCGATGCCCTAGCTGTTTATGGTGAAGACGCGGAGATGATGCGGGATTTGGCCCGCTACGTGATTGCGCGGAAGAAATGATGAGCCAGCTAACCGACACCCCACTGTTGGACCAGGTGCGAATCCCGGCGGACTTGAAGGGGTTCTCGGATGCGCAACTGCGGCAACTGGCCGACGAATTGCGGCGCGAGACGATCTCTGCGGTCAGCGAGACCGGTGGGCACCTTGGCGCGGGACTGGGTGTAGTGGAACTGACCGTGGCGCTGCATTCGGTCTTTGACACACCGACGGATAAGATCGTCTGGGATGTCAGCCACCAGACCTATCCGCACAAGATCCTGACTGGCAGGCGCGACCGTATCCGGACCCTGCGGCAGAAGGGCGGTCTGTCCGGGTTCACCAAGCGATCCGAAAGCCCCTATGACCCTTTTGGCGCGGCCCATTCCAGCACCTCTATCAGCGCGGCTCTGGGGTTTTCGGTGGCGCGGGACCTGGGCGGCGAGGGAGGCGACGCCATCGCCGTGATCGGGGATGGCGCGATGAGCGCTGGCATGGCCTTCGAGGCGATGAACAACGCCGGGCACCTGGGCAAGCGGCTGATCGTGGTCCTGAACGACAACGAGATGTCTATCGCCCCGCCGGTGGGCGCGATGTCCGCCTATCTGTCGCAGCTTTACGCCGGGGCGCCGTTCCAGGACCTCAAGGCGGCGGCCAAGGGGGCGGTTTCCTTCCTGCCGCCGCCCCTGCAGGAGGGCGCGCGCCGGGCCAAGGACGTGCTCAAGCACATGGCCGTGGGCGGGACGCTGTTCGAGTCGCTGGGCTTTTCCTACGTTGGGCCGATCGACGGCCATGACCTTGACCAGGTTCTTGCCGTGCTGCGCACGGTCCATGCGCGGGCGACCGGGCCGATCCTGATTCATGCCATCACGCAAAAGGGCAAGGGCTATGCCCCCGCCGAAAGCGCCACGGACCGTGGCCATGCCACTGCCAAGTTCGACATGGTGACAGGTGAGCAGAAGAAGGCACCGTCCAATGCGCCCAGCTATACCTCTGTCTTTTCCGAGGCGCTGATCAAGCAGGCCGACGCGGATGACAGGATCGTCGCGGTCACAGCTGCGATGCCCGACGGGACCGGGCTTGCCCGCTTCATGGACCGGTACGCCAGCCGCTGTTTTGACGTGGGAATTGCCGAACAGCATGCCGTGACGTTCTGCGCGGCGCTGGCTGCCGGCGGTATGAAGCCCTTCTGCGCGATCTACTCGACCTTCCTGCAGCGCGGCTATGACCAGGTGGTGCATGACGTGGCCATCCAGCGGCTGCCGGTGCGTTTCGCCATCGACCGGGCCGGTCTGGTCGGGGCCGACGGGGCGACCCATGCAGGATCATTCGATATCGGTTACCTGGCAGCGCTGCCGGGGTTCACGGTGATGGCGGCCGCCGACGAGGCCGAGCTGGTGCGTATGGTGGCCACGGCGGCTGCACATGACGAGGGCCCCATCGCCTTTCGCTTTCCACGCGGCGAGGGGGTGGGGGTCGAAATCCCCTCCGATGCCGCGCCATTGGAAATCGGCAAGGGCCGCATCATTCAGGCGGGGCAGGGCGTCGCCATCCTGTCCTTCGGAACGCGGCTGGCCGAAGTCGAAAAGGCCTGCGAGGCACTGGGTGGCAAGGGGATCACGCCCACTGTCGCCGATGCCCGTTTCGCCAAGCCGCTGGACCGGGACATGATCCTGAAACTGGCCGAGGATCACGACGCGCTGATCACGATAGAAGAAGGCGCTGTAGGCGGCTTTGGCAGCCATGTCGCGCAGTTTCTCGCCGAGGAAGGTGTCTTCGACCGGGGGTTGAAATACCGCTCCATGGTGTTGCCGGACATCTTCATCGACCAGGCCAGCCCACGCGACATGTACGAGGTGGCCGGCATGAACGCCGAGCATATCGAAGCGAAGGTGCTTGATGTTCTTGGCATCGGCGTCATGGGCAAGCGGGCGTGATCCCGTTGTGCGGCGCCGCCGCGCAGGTTCGCCGGGGACATCTGCCGGTCACCACGACGGGTTCTGTGCCACGGGGTCGCTGGGCGGGTGTATCTGTCGGGATCAAGAGCGTGTTGTCAGCGCCGGTCGTTCAGCCGCCGCTCGATTGCATCTAGCCGTTTGAGTACCTCGTCGCGGTAGCTGTCGGTGGCGGCGTCGGCTTCCTCGTGGTGGGCGTCCTGCATTGAGTTGACGATGAGACCCACCAGCAGGTTCACCACGGCAAAGGTCGTCAGCAGGATGAAGGGCACAAAGAAAACCCAAGCCTGAGGATAAACCTCCATGACCGGGCGGACAATACCCATGGACCAGCTTTCCAGGGTCATGATCTGGAACAGCGTGTAAGCTGAAAGCCCGAGCGTGCCGAACCAGTCGGGGAAAGCATCGCCAAAGAGCTTGGTCGAGATGACCGCGCCAATGTAGAAGATCATCGCCATCAGCAGGAACACGCTGCCCATGCCTGGCAGCGCCGTGACGAAACCCTCGACCACCCGGCGCAGGCGCGGGGCGGCGGAAACGACACGCAGCACCCGCAGGATGCGCAGCGCGCGCAGCACTGACAGGGTTTGTCCGGCAGGCACCAGGGCAATGGCCACGATGGTGAAGTCGAAAATGTTCCACCCCGATGCGAAGAAGCGAAGGCGATGGGCGAAGAGCTTGGCCCCGATCTCGATCACGAAGATGACAAGACAGGCCGTGTCGAGCGCATAGATCAGCGGGCCCCATCGGCCCATCACGACGTCCGAGGTCTCCAGTCCCAGGATGATCGCGTTGAAGATGATCACGCCGATGATGACGTTGCGCACCAGCGGTCTGTCCATGAATATGGCGGTTCTGTTTCTGAAGGTCATGATACGCGGTCTTGAAATGGGGTTTCTGTCAATCGGCGAGGGCCTCTGCGGCGAGCAGGGCGCGCAAGCCGCTGCGGTAATCGGGGTGGCGCAGCGTCACGCCAAGTTCTGTCTTGATGCGGTTATTCCGGACCTTCTTCGACTCCGCGTAAAAACTGCGGGCCATTGGCGCCATATCGGTGTCCTCGAAATTCACCGCGGGCGGCTCGGGGCGGCCCAGGAGCCGGGCGGCGAAGGACAGAACGTCCTGCGGTGGGGCCGGATCGTCGTCGCAGACATTGTAGACCGCGCCGGGGTCGGGCCGGGTGATCGAGGCTTCGAGCACCTGTGCGATATCGTCCACGTGGATACGCGAAAAGACCTGGCCAGGCTTGATGATGCGGCGGGCGGTCCCTTGGCGGACCTTTTCGAAGGGGCCGCGCCCGGGCCCGTATATGCCCGCCAGGCGGAAGGTGTGCACGGGCAGGCCTTGGTCGGCCCAGGCGGCCTCTGCTGCGACGCGGCGCGCGCCCCGCTCGGTACCCGGGGTCAGGGCGGTGTCCTCGTCCACCCAGGCGCCGCCGTGGTCGCCGTAGACGCCGGTGGTCGATAGGTAGCCGACCCAAGTGAACTGGTCGGCCCGGTCGCGTAGCGCCGCGCCCATCAGCGCCAGCGTCGGGTCGCCAGCCTCGGTCGGACCTGCCGAAATCAACAGGTGGGTTGTCCCGTCAAGCGCGGCCTCGATCGCGGTGCGGTCCCAGGGCAGCGGAGTGACACCGTCTGCGCGCAGGTCTTCCGTCTTGTCCGGGTTTCTGGTGGTGCCCGCGATATCCCAGCCTTGGGGCAGAAGCCGCCGCGCAAGTGCGCGGGCCGAATAGCCGTGTCCGAAGGAGATGAGCCGCGTCATGATCCCTAGTTGGGGCAGGTGTGCCCGGCTGGCAAGAGGATTGTCCGCTTTCCAGGCCCGCGCGAGCCGCCCTGGACCCAGAGTGCCACGCGGGAAGGCGAAAAGCCCGGATCAACGACTTGCGGCCAGCGGCAATGTGGTGTCAGGGTTGCGGTCGGCAGAGCCGATAACCGACATGCACCGCACCCGCAGGGCGCAGGCGGTGCTTTTTGATATACGCCAGAGGGGAGAGGCGCGATGATCCCGTCCGATGCAGACCTGCCTGTCCGGTCCCCCGAGGTCCCGGGGCCAGAGAGCTTCTCCGATGCGGCCAGCGCCGTGGCGCGATTGCGCGAAATCTACGATATCGCCGTGGATTTCCTCACGCGGTCGTTTCAGGACAACGTGGTAGGCCAGAGGCCCGACACCCGCTTCCGCGCCTTCTATCCCGAGCTGCGGTTCACCACCACGACCTTCGCGCAAAACGACACCCGCCTGAGCTTTGGTCACGTGGCCGAGCCGGGCACCTATTCCACGACCATCACTCGGCCAGATCTCTTCGATGGCTATCTGACCCAGCAGATCGACCTGTTGATCCAGAACCATGACCAGCCGGTGACCGTGGGGGTCTCGGACACGGCGATGCCGGTGCATTTCGCGGTTCGCGGAGAGATCACGGTGCCTCAGGATGGAGCGATCCGTTATGCCCTGCGCGATGTCTTCGACGTGCCGGACCTGGCCCAGATGCATGATGACATCGTCAACGGGATCGGATTTCGGCACGAGGACGGCTCGGCCCCGCTGGCCCCCTTCACTGCCCCGCGCATCGATTATTCACTGGCCCGGTTGCAGCATTATACGGCCACCGCGCCAGAGCATTTCCAGAACCATGTGCTGTTCACGAACTACCAGTTCTACGTGCAGGAGTTCGAGGCCTTTGCCCGCGCCATGCTGGCCGATCCCGAAAGCGGCTACACCGGTTTCGTCGCGCCCGGTTGCGACGAGATCAGCGATCCGCTTGCGCCGCTGTCGTTACCTGAAAAGCTCCCGCAGATGCCCACCTATCATCTGAAACGGCCGGGCAATGCGGGGATAACGCTGGTCAACATCGGGGTGGGACCATCCAACGCAAAGACTGCAACCGACCACATCGCCGTGCTGCGCCCGCATGCCTGGCTGATGGTGGGGCATTGCGCCGGACTGCGTAATTCCCAGCGGTTGGGAGACTTCGTCCTGGCCCACGGCTATCTGCGCGAAGACAAGGTGCTGGACGACGATCTGCCGGTCTGGGTGCCGATCCCGGCGCTGGCCGAAATACAGATCGCGTTGGAAACCGCCGTGGCCGGCGAAACCGCGCTGGAGGGGTACGAGCTCAAGCGGCTGATGCGGACGGGCACGGTCGCCTCGCTCGACAATCGCAACTGGGAGCTGCGCGAGCATACTGGCCCGGTGCAGCGGTTGTCACAGTCCCGCGCCATTGCGCTGGACATGGAAAGCGCGACAATCGCGGCGAACGGGTTCCGGTTCCGGGTGCCCTATGGCACTCTTCTTTGCGTCAGCGACAAGCCGCTGCACGGGGAACTCAAGCTGCCCGGAATGGCCAGTGATTTCTACAAGACACAGGTGGCACGTCACCTGATGATCGGCATCCGCGCGATGGAACATCTCCGCGAAATGCCGCTGGAGCGTATCCACAGCCGAAAACTGCGGTCATTCGAGGAGACAGCTTTCCTCTGATCGACAAAAATGCCAACAAAATAGGGTTTTTTTGTGCTCGGATTTACACTAACCGTTGTGGGTACACACAAGATGCCGTTTAATATCGGTAGAAAAGCCCTATCAATCGGGCAGAGCGAGGAGACGACACATGGCAAAACCCCTGACCAAGACCCAGCTGGTCGCAGCACTGGCCGAGGAAATGGGCACCGACAAGAAATCCGCTGGCGCGGCCCTTGATGCGATGACCGATGTCATCACCCGCGAGGTTTCGGGCGGCGGTGCCGTGACCCTTCCCGGTGTAGGCAAGATCTACTGCCGCGAACGCCCCGAGCGCATGGTCCGCAACCCGGCCACCGGTGAGCAGATCAAGAAGGACGCCGACAAGGTGGTCAAGATGACCATCGCCAAGGCGCTCAAGGACAGCGTGAATTCCTGATCCCTGATGGGATCGGCGGAAAAGGGTCGCCTTTGCGGGTGACCCTTTTTCGTTCATGGACAACCCTTTCCAATATCGACGGTTCGTGGTCAGGTCCCGGCGGCACAACGGCAAGGACACCCCGAAGCCATGAAGACCGAGGTGGATATCAGGGCCATTGCGCTGGGCCTGGCATTTGTTGTGATGTGGTCCTCGGCCTTCACGTCGGCACGGGTTATCGTCCAATATGTCGCGCCCCTGCATGCGCTGGCGATCCGGTTCCTGATCTCGGGGCTGATCGGCGTGGTGCTGGCGCGGATGTTGGGCCAGAGCTGGCGCCTGACCCGACGCCAGTGGATTGCCACGATCATTTTTGGCATTTGCCAGAACGCGCTCTACCTCGGGCTCAACTTCGTGGCCATGCAGACGGTCGAGGCCTCGCTCGCGGCGATCATCGCCTCCACAATGCCGCTTGTCGTGGCCATCGCGGGCTGGGCCGTTTTCGGGGAAAAGCTGCCGTCCATCGGCATCGCAGGGCTGTTCGCGGGGATTGTCGGCGTGGCGATCATCATGGGAAAGCGTTTGCAGGGCGGGGCGGATCTATACGGGATCGCGCTGTGTGCCGTCGCCGTTCTCTCGTTGACCGTCGCGACGATGTCGGTGCGCAGGGCCTCTTCGAGTGGGAACCTCCTGATGATTGTCGGAATTCAGATGCTTGTCGGCAGCGCATTGCTCTCGGTCGCGGCGCTGTCGCTTGAGACTTTCAGGGTCACCTGGACATGGCAACTCGGCCTGGCTTTCAGTTACACCGTGATCGTGCCGGGGTTGATGGCGACGCTGGTCTGGTTCGTGTTGGTCAACCGCATCGGCGCAGTGCGCGCCGCGGTGTTTCACTTCCTGACGCCCTTCTTCGGTGTGCTGACCGCTTGGGCGTTGCTGGGTGAGCCGATGGGCTGGGGCGATGTGATCGGAGTTGCGATCATCACCGTCGGGATTCTCGTGGTGCAGCTTTCCAAGCAAAAACCGACGGTACCGGCCGAACAGCCGGCCTAGCCGATCCGCCCAAGTAGACCGCCGGTCTGGCCACGATTCAGAAGAATGTGGTCGAGTATGATGGCGGCCATCATCGCCTCGCCCACGGGCACGGCGCGGATACCGACGCAGGGGTCGTGACGGCCCTTGGTGACAACCTCCGTAGGGCTTCCATCGGTGCGGATTGACCGGCGCGGCGACAGGATCGAACTTGTCGGTTTCACGGCAAAACGCATCACGATGTCTTGCCCGGTGCTGATCCCGCCAAGAATGCCGCCCGCGTGGTTGCTCGAATACTCCGGACCATCCGGCCCCATGAATATCTCGTCGGCGTTGTCGCGCCCGGTCAGCCCCGCCGCGGCCAGGCCCTCGCCAATCTCGACGCCCTTGACGGCATTGATGCTCATCATCGCGGCGGCCAGGTCGGCGTCCAGCTTGGCATATACTGGCGCGCCGATTCCGGCGGGCACGCCACGGGCGGTGATCTCGATCATGGCCCCGACCGAGTTGTGATCGTCCTTGCGCAGCCAGTTGAGGTATTCGGTCCACTCGGGCACCGCCTGCGGGTCGGGACACCAGAAGTCGTTGCCGTCTATGGAATCCCAGTCGAAGCGGCTTCGGTCGATGGTCATTTCGCCCATCTGGACCATGCATCCCTTGATCTGCACGGCGGGTGCCAGCTGCTTGATTGCCTCGCGGGCGACGCCCCCGGCGGCCACCCGGGCCGCGGTTTCCCGGGCCGAGCTGCGCCCCCCGCCGCGATAGTCCCGCAACCCGTATTTCTGGTGATAGGTGATGTCCGCATGACCGGGGCGGAAGGTGCGGGAAATCTCGCCATAGTCCCTGGACCGCTGGTCTGTGTTTCGGATCATCAACTGGATCGGGGTGCCGGTCGTGGTGTCCTCGAACACGCCGGACAGGATTTCCACCGCGTCGGGTTCATTGCGCTGGGTGGTCATCTTGTTTTGACCGGGACGCCGCCGGTCCAGCCAGTGTTGGATCATGGGCGCGGTCAGCGGCACACCCGGCGGGCAGCCATCCACGGTGGCGCCCAAGGCCGGGCCGTGGCTTTCGCCCCACGTGGTGACGCGGAAAAGATGACCGTAGGTGTTCAGGCTCATTTCGTGCGCTCCCTTGCTATGTTCCGTCTAGCGGGCAGTGCGGCCCTTGCCAAGCCCATCGGTACGGCCTACGTTCTGGCCCACCTCGGGGTGCCCGCACGGGCTGAGATGCGTCACGCGAACCCGTTGAACCTGAACCGGTTAAGACCGGCGGAGGGAAGGTGTTGAGCGATCCTCAATCCCCGACGTCCGTCCGGCGGTATGGAGGATGCAAATGAAGATCACCTTTTCCGTCATCGCAGGACTTCTGGCCACGAGCGCCGTGGCACAGGACAACGTGTTGACAGTCTACACATATGACAGCTTCGTCACCGAATGGGGTCCCGGCCCCGTGGTCGAGGCTGCCTTTGAAGAGACCTGCGATTGCGACCTGCGCTTCGAGGGCGCCGGCGACGGTGCCGCGCTGCTGTCGCGCTTGCAACTCGAAGGTCCGCGCACCGAGGCCGATATCGTGCTGGGCCTGGACACCAACCTGACGGCGGCGGCGCGTGAAACCGGGCTGTTCGCGAAACACGGAATCTCGCCCGACCTGGACCTTCCGGTGGATTGGACCGACGATCACTTCCTGCCCTTTGACTGGGGCTATTTCGCCTTTGTCGGCAATGCCGGGGATCCGGCGCCGGACTCGTTGCGCGAACTTGCCGACAGTGACCTTTCGATCGTGATCCAGGACCCGCGCTCGTCCACACCGGGGCTTGGTCTGCTGATGTGGATCAAGACCGCCTATGGCGAGGAGGCCGGCACGCTGTGGCAGGATCTTTCCGACAACATCCTGACGGTCACGCCGGGCTGGTCGGAAGCCTATGGCCTGTTCCTTGAAGGCGAGTCCGACGCGGTGCTGTCCTACACGACGTCGCCCGCTTACCACCTGATTGCCGAAGAGGACGAGAGCAAGGTGGCCTGGGCCTTCGAAGAAGGCCATTACATGCAGGTCGAGGTGGCCGGCAAGGTTGCTGGCACCGATGTCCCTGACCTGGCCGATCGGTTTCTGGCCTTCATGCTCGCCGAGGAATTCCAGTCGGCTATTCCGACGACCAACTGGATGTATCCGGCAGTGGTGCCCGAGGGCGGCCTGCCCGATGGCTTCGAGACCCTGATCGAACCCGCCCGGGCCCTTTTGTTGTCCCCGGAAGAGGCGGCCGCGAAACGTGACGCGGCGCTTGAGGAATGGCGCGCCGCCCTGGCTCAATAGCGGCGCTTTTCGTGCTGTCGCTGATCGCGGTCCCGATCGGGGCCGTGATCTGGACAGCCGGGGGGATCGCCGGGCTGAACGCCGCCGACTGGGCGGCGTTCCGCTTCACCGTCTGGCAGGCGCTGGTCTCGGCGGCGCTGAGCGTGGGGCTGGCCATTCCCGTGGCCCGCGCGCTGGCGCGGCGGCGGTTCCGGGGGCGGTCCGCGTTGATCACGCTTCTTGGTGCGCCATTCGTCTTGCCGGTAATCGTCGCCGTCATGGGTTTGTTGGCGATATTCGGCCGGTCTGGCCTGGTCAATACGGTCATCGGAGTGTTGGGTCTGCCCCCGATGACCATTTACGGGCCGCAAGGCGTAATCCTGGCCCACGTCTTTTTCAACTTGCCTCTGGCGGTGCGCATGTTGCTGCATGGCTGGCTTGCCATCCCGGCGGAGCGGTTCCGCGTCGCGGCGCAACTGGGACAGCCGGTGGGGCGGCTGCTGGAAAAGTCCATGCTGCGGCGCACGGTGCCGGGCGTCCTTGCCGTCGTCTTTCTTGTCTGCACCACCAGTTTCGCGGTGGCGCTGATCCTTGGGGGTGGACCCCGTGCCACGACGCTGGAACTGGCGATTTACCAGGCGGTGAGGTTCGATTTCGACCTAGGCGGTGCGGCGACGCTGGCCCTCGTGCAACTGGGAATCTGCGTGTTGGCCATGGCGGCCCTGTTGCTGACCGATGTCCCCGACGCGCTGGGCGCGGGACTGGACCGGACGGTCGACCGCTGGGACGGCTCGACCGTTCGGGATGCCGCGGTGCTGGGACTTGCGGCAATGTTCCTGCTCCTGCCTCTGCTGGCAATCCTGCAATCGGGACTGACGGGATTGGAACGAATGCCTGTTTCTGTGTATGCGGCGGCGGGTCGGTCGGTCCTCGTGGCGCTGGCGTCGATGACGTTGTGCATGGGGCTGGCCATTGCCATCGTGACCCATGGCCGCACCTGGCCACGGATCGTGGCGACCCTGCCTCTGTCGCTGACGGCACTCGTGCTGGGCACGGGCCTGTTTATCGTGGTCTTTCCGATGCTGCGGCCCTCCAGTGTGGCGCTGCCGGTCACGGCGCTGATGAACGCGCTTTTCGCCCTGCCTTTCGCGGTGCGGATACTGTCAGCGGCGCGGGACGATGCCGAGGCGCAATTCGGGCGCCTGGCGGACGGATTGGCCTTGAAGGGGTGGGCGCGGATGCGATTGCTGATCCTGCCACGTATCCGGCGCCCGCTCGGCTTTGCCGCCGGGCTTGCGGCGGCGCTGTCCATGGGCGATCTGGGAGTGATCACCTTATTCGCTTCGGGTGGGCAGGAAACCCTGCCGCTGGCCATGTTTCGCTTGATGGCCGCCTACCAGACCGAGGCAGCGGCGGGCGCTGCGGTCCTGCTCGTTGCGTTGAGCCTGGGCGTGTTCTGGCTGTTTGACAGAGGAGGCCGCGTTGGCGCTGGAACTTGAACATGTGAACATCGCCCTTGATGGGTTCGAGCTCTGCGCCGATCTGAAGGTCGGTACGGGCGGCTTCATTGCCCTTCTGGGCCCCTCGGGTGCCGGCAAGTCGACCGTTTTGAATGCCGTGGCCGGGTTCGTGCCCCTCGCATCGGGCGCGATCCGTTGGGGCGATGCGCGGATCGACCACCTGCCGCCGGGGGACAGACCTGTCGCAACCCTGTTTCAGGACAACAACCTGTTTCCACATCTGAACGTGGCGCGAAACGTGGCGCTGGCGCTGACGACCCGCGCACGACCGTCGAAGGACGACACCCGGCGTGCCGAAGAGGCTCTGTCGCGGGTCGGGCTGAGTGGTATGGGTGCGCGGATGCCGGGCACGCTGTCGGGTGGCCAGCAGAGCCGCGCCGCGCTGGCGCGTGTGCTATTGCAGAACAAGCCCCTCGTAATGCTGGATGAGCCGTTCTCGGCGCTTGGCCCCGGCCAGCGGCAAGAGATGTTGGCCCTTTGCCGCGAGGTTCTTGGCGGAGCGGGGCGCACGGTGCTGTTTGTCAGCCATGACCCCGTGGATGCTGCGCAAGCAGATGCGATTTGCGTGGTCATCGACGGCACGATGTCTCCGCCGCGCCCGGTGACCGACGTGCTGGACGCCCCCTCCGGGCCGCTGCGGGCCTACTTGGGCAAATAGAAAAGGCCCGCCGGTTCGGGCGGGCCTTTGGAATGACGTGTGGCAGACCTCAGTCTTTGCGCGCTGTCTTCTTATGCGGCGCCCAGAGTCTCTTGTTCGTCATGTAGAGCAGAACCGCGAGGACGGTCAGGAAGATGACGCCGGTCAGGCCAGCCTGCTTGCGCGCCATCATCTTGGGCTCGGCCGTCCACATCAGGAAAGCAGAAACGTCCATGGCTTGCTGTTCGATCGTGGCCTCTGTCCCGTCGGCGTAGACGACACCATCGTCATAGAGCGGCGGCGCCATGTTGATGTAGCCGCTTGAGAACGCCTCGTTCTCGTAGAGAAGGGTGCCCGCCTCGTCCTTGGTCTCGCCGGTGTAGCCGGTCAGAAGCGACGCGATGTATTCACCGCCGCCCATGCCGTTGAAAAGCTGCGACAGTCCGGTGCCGTAGGGGCCATGGAACCCGGCGCGCGCCTTGGCCATCAGCGACAGGTCGGGCGCACCCTGGGTGTTGTTGGCCGGGAAGTGGTCGGCCGGGGTCAGGGTTTTCTGGTCGCCGGTATCCGGGTCGATCAGGTCAAAGTTCTCGGGCGAGTCATAGTCGCTCATGAAGAACTGTTCCGCGTAGGCGCGCATCTGATCTTCCGGCATCTGCGGACCGCCCTCGTCGCTGAGGTTGCGGAAGTTGACGTATTTCAGACCGTGACAGGCCGCGCAAACCTCGGTGTAGACCTGAAGGCCGCGCTGCAGCTGGAACTGGTCGAACGCCCCGAACGGTCCTTCGTAAGAGAAGGAATAGTCGGTGATATGCGTGTCGTCGGCCCCCGCGGCGCTGGCGCCACTGGCCAGCCCGAGGGCGACGGCTGCGGTGAGGGTGAGTGTGCGGATCATTGTCTTGCGGTCCTTTCTCACTCGGCCGGGGTCGCCGAGCCATCGGCGGCCTGGTTGCCATAGTGCGCGTTGAAATCGTCCTCGATCGTGGCGGGCGGGGTTTCCGGCTTCTCGATCACGCCAAGCAGCGGCAGGATGATCAGGAAGTAGGCGAACCAATAGGCCGAGCCGATCAGGGCGATGATCGGGTAGATACCCTCGGCGGGCATGGCCCCCGCCCACATCAGGACGATGAAGTCCACGACCAGCAGGGCGAACCACCACTTGAACATGGGGCGATAGCGGCCCGAACGAACCGAGGAGGTGTCCAGCCAGGGGGCCAGGGCCATCACGATGATCGCGCCGAACATTGCCAGCACGCCGAAGAACTTGGCGTCGATGATCCCGAAGGAGATCCAGCTCGTGAACTGGACGACCCAGACGCTGTCGTCGAAGGCACGAAGGATCGCGTAGAAGGGCAGGAAATACCATTCCGGCACGATGTGCGAGGGTGTCACCAGCGGGTTGGCCTCAACGTAGTTGTCGGGGTGGCCCAGGTAGTTCGGCATGAAGCCGACGATCGCGACGAACACGGCCAGGATTACGGCCAGCGCGAAGAGGTCCTTGATGACGAAATAGGGCCAGAACGGCAGGGTGTCCTTCTCGGCTTCGGCTTTCGAGGTGCGGCGCACCTCGACCCCGGTGGGGTTGTTGTTGCCGGTCGAATGGAAGGCCCAGATGTGCACGATAACCAGCCCGGCGATCACGAAGGGCAGCAGGTAGTGCAGCGAGAAGAAACGGTTCAGCGCCGGCTGACCCACCGAGGACGCGCCGAGCAGCCACGTCTGGATGCTTTCCCCGACAAAGGGAATGGCCCCGAAGAGGCCGGTGATCACGGCGGTGCCGTGGAACGACATCTGTCCCCAGGGCAGGACGTAGCCCATGAAGGCGGTACCCATCATCATCAGGTAGATCAGCATGCCGATGATCCAGGTGACCTCGCGCGGGGCCTTGTAGGAACCGTAGTAGAGGCCGCGAAAAATGTGGGCGTAGACGGCCACAAAGAACAGCGAGGCGCCGTTCATGTGGAAGTAGCGGATCATGTGACCACCATTCACGTCGCGCATGATATGCTCGACCGAGGCAAAGGCCATGTCCACGTGCGGCGTGTAGTGCATGACCAGCACAACGCCGGTGACGATCTGCATGACCAGGCAGAATGCCAGGACGATCCCCCAGATCCACATCCAGTTCAGATTCTTGGGCGTGGGGATCATGAGTGTGTCGTGCAGCAGCCCGATGATCGGCAAGCGGCTTTCAAGCCACTTGGCGCCGCCGGACTTCGGTTCGTAGTGATCGTGGGGGATTCCGGACATCTTCGGCTCTCCTTAACCCAGCTGAATGGTGGCGTCGTCGACGAAGGATGCGACGGGGATCGGAAGGTTCTCCGGGGCGGGGCCGCGGCGGATACGGCCCGAGGCATCGTAGTGCGAGCCATGGCAGGGGCAGAACCAGCCCTCGAAGTCACCGGCGCTGTTGCCCAGCGGCACGCACCCCAAGTGGGTGCAGACGCCCATCTGAACCAGCCATTCGCCGTTCTCGTCCAGGGTGCGGTTCTCGTCCAGCGCCTCGGCCGGGCTGCCCAGATTGGCGTTGCGGGCCATCTGGTCGGGCATCGAAGACAGGGCTTCGTCCTGACTGCGGGCCAATGCGATCTCTTCCTCGGTGCGGCGGCGCACGAACACCGGCTTGCCCTGCCACAGCACGGTCAGCTGGCTGCCCGCCGAGATGGTGCTGACATCGACCCGGATCGAGGCCAGGGCCAAAACGTCTGCCGAGGGATTCATCTGGTCGACCAGCGGCCAAACGGCGGCGCCGGTCACGACGGCGCCGGCACCGGCGGTCGCATAATAGATGAAGTCGCGGCGCGTTCCTTGGTGGTCTTCTGCGTTTGACACGGTGTTCATCTCCGATTTTCTTCAGGCACGGTCATGAAACCGGGCCACTCGTATACGATGGGGTGCCCTAGACAGGCGCCATTCGCGCCGCTTCTAGCGGCACAAACCGGTGCAGTCCAGTTTCCAATCGGTCGCACAGCACAGATGCGGCGTTTGGCGCAGCCGTCCAGAGGGCCAAATTGTCGCGATGGCAATGGCAGGTTCCCCTTGCGGGCCTAGGTTCGGGTTTAGTCCGTGGCAGTGGCGCGCATGGCCGGGCGTGTCGAGAATCGCCTCTCCCACTCGGCCAGGGCGGCGCGCCCGGCGCGCCAGTCACGCTCGGGCTACCGCAGGGTTAGATAGCCCAGCGCGCAGCCGGTGGCAATCTGACCCATGGTCACGGGGCCGGCAAGGTGGCTCATCCAGCGTGCCTCTAGCGCGTCAAGCGCGCGGTCGATCTTAGCTCATTGCGCCTCGATCCAGTCGTCCCAGGCCCCGTCACCGCGCAGGCGGAACTCGCAGGTCATGGACACGGCGCTGCCGAGGATTCCCCCGGCGGTCGCCCCGAGTGTCAGCACCTCCCACCGGTGGGCCTCGGGGTAGAGGGCGACATCGGAGAGGCTGTCGATATAGCGGCAGATCACTCGGCTGTCGTGAAGCGCCGGACCCTTGGTCCGGATCCGCGCCGGAATTCGGCCCAGAGGGTTGGCCGCGAGGGCCTGCGGACCGCTTTGAAGCGGCGTCGCGGTGACCTCGTGCTCGGTGATCGCGTCCTGAAGGCCCGCCGCGCGGATCAATATGCGAACCTTGCGGGCGTAGGGGGATGGCGGGGACATGATAAACCGCACAAGCCGGCCTTTCGCAATGGTGTCGGCACCCTGGGCGCCGTCCGGGGTGTCCATCAAGCGCGTCGTGGTGTGGCTTTTCGAATCATGCGCGCCAGCCTCTCGGACGCCGGGAAAGGGACATGCGCCTCAAGGAAAGGGAACCTCGGGATCGCCGGGATGCCACCTGGGATACTTGGCCATGATGCTCTCGAACCGGTCCGAGACCTTGAAGGCCTGAAGCCAACGGATAGCGTTCGGCCACGGCTGAGCCTTGAACCAGCCCGGGTCAACATGGGCGAACTGGCGGACAAAAGGCAGGACGGCCAGGTCGGCCAGCCGTGGCGCTGTTCCGAACAGCCATGGCCGATCTGTCAATTGATCGTCAAGCCGGGCGAGGAAGGCCCCCGCGAGGGTGCGCTCGGCATTCGGGTCGGCGTCGTCGAAACGGCTGGCGTACTTGTAGCGGTCCAGCGCCGCCTTGAAGGGGCCGTCGCAGGTCTCGATCAGGGCAAAGCCATTTTCCGGCATGTCCAAGAGCGACTCGGGGTCGTGACGCCCAAGCGCCCAGAGCATGATGTCGAGACTTTCGTCGATCACCCCGTCCGGGCCGCTCAGGCATGGCACGGTCGCCGTGGGCGAGGTATCGAGGAACGCCCGCGGCTTGTCGCGCAGGACCACCTCGCGCAATGCGACCCCTTGCCCGGCACTCGCCAGTGCCAGCCGGGCGCGCATGGCATAGGGGCATCGGCGAAAGGACCAGAGGATTGGTGTCATGCCACCAGCCGATCACCCGCGGTGCCAGTGATCCGGGTGGTGACCATGCCCCCCTCGGGCTGATCTGTTTGAAAGGCGACCTCGGCGAACTGCGCGGTCCGGCCCATCCGGGCGCTTTCAAGCAACACGGAATGCGTCCGACCGACCTGTTCTGCCAAGTGGGCCTGAACGCGCTCGGCTCCGGCCGCCCGCAGCCGCGCCGCACGGTCGCGGATCACAGGGCCTGCCACCTGGTCGGGTATCCGCGCCGCCGGGGTGCCCGAGCGCTTGGAATAGGGAAAGACATGCAGCCAGGTCAGGCCGCAGTCCGTGACCAACTTCAGGGAATTGTCGAACTGCGCCTCGGTCTCGGTCGGAAAGCCGGCGATGATGTCGGCTCCGAAGGTCATGTCCGGGCGCAGTCGGCGGGCCTCTTCGCAAAAGGCGATGGCATCGTCGCGCAGGTGGCGGCGTTTCATCCGCTTCAGGATCAGGTCGTCGCCATGCTGCAGCGACAGGTGCAAATGCGGCATCAGGCGCGGTTCGTCGGCGATGGCCTGCATCAGCGCCGTGTCCGCCTCGATCGAGTCGATGGACGAGATCCGCAGACGCGGCAGGTCCGGCACCATCTTCAGGATGCGCATGACCAGGTCGCCCAGTCGCGGGCTGGCGGGCAGGTCAGAGCCCCAGCTGGTCAAGTCCACGCCGGTCAGCACGACCTCGTTGAAGCCCTTGTCGACCAGTCGCGTGATCTGCTCTACAACCACGCCCGCCGGCACCGAGCGCGAATTGCCCCGGCCATAGGGGATGATGCAAAAGGTGCAGCGGTGGTCGCAGCCGTTTTGCACCTGAACATAAGCGCGGCTGCGCGTCCCGAACCCGTCGATAAGGTGGCCCGCGGTTTCCGTCACCGACATGATGTCGTTGACCTGCACCTTTTCCGTCTCTCCGATCAGGTCAGGGGCCAAGGCGGCCCAGGTCTCGGGTTGCATCTTTTCGGTATTGCCGATGACGCGGCTGACCTCGGGCATGGCGGCGAAGGTTTCGGGCTCGGTCTGGGCCGCGCAGCCGGTCACGATCAGCGGGGCCACGGGATTGTCGCGGTGCAGGCGGCGGATTTCTTTCTTGGCCTTGCGCACG
This sequence comes from Salibaculum sp., assembly GCF_035270045.1. NCBI lineage: Bacteria > Pseudomonadati > Pseudomonadota > Alphaproteobacteria > Rhodobacterales > Roseobacteraceae > Salibaculum > Salibaculum sp. Next base: position 8,186 of record NZ_DATFIP010000047.1, on the reverse strand, counting down.
GCCTCGGCGGTGACGGCACAGGTGTTCACCACCATGGCATCTTCCAGCCCGGCCTGCCGGGTCAGGTCGCGCATCGCCTCTGTTTCATAGGCATTGAGGCGACAGCCGAGCGTGGTGAAATGCGGGGTCTCAGCCATGCCAGACCCCGTCGAACACATGCGCCGTGGGCCCGGTCATCCAGACGCCGTCCGTGCCGATGTGAATGCGGATCGTGCCACCGTCCAACTCGATGGACACGTCCCGGCCCACCAGGCCGCGCCGATGCGCGGCGACCGCGGTTGCACAAGAGGACGACCCCGAGGCCAGGGTGATCCCGGTGCCGCGTTCCCAGACCCGCATTCGCAAATGATCCGGCCCCATCACATGGGCGAACTGCACATTGGTTCGCTCTGGAAACAACGGGTGATGCTCGATCTCGGGGCCGCGGGCAGCAAGGTCCACGGCCTCGGCATCCGTCACGAAAAAGGTACAGTGCGGGTTGCCCATGCCGGTGGCGGTCGGGGCCCCTGCGACGGGCAATTCCAGCGTGTCCATCTCTCGCGCTAGCGGCACCTGCTCCCAGTTGGTCAGGGCCGGGCCCATGTTAACGGATGTATTGCCATGACCGGCGTCCCGCGCGGCCAGGTGCCCTCGGTCGGTGGCCAGTGTCAGTGCGACCTTCCCGCTCTCTTCCATGAGGTGACGTGCTATGCAGCGGCTGGCGTTGCCGCAGGCCGCCGAGCGCGAGCCGTCGGCATTGTAGAAGGTCAGGTGGGCGTCCACACCGTCCGCCGCCGAGATCACGGCGAGTTGGTCGAACCCGACGCCCCTGTGCCTGTCGGCCATGGCCTTGACCGTTGCCTCTGATGGCCACGGATCGCCCGCACGTGCGTCGATGACGACAAAGTCGTTGCCCAGCCCATGCATTTTCATGAAGGCCAATGATTTTCGATCCGTCGCACCCATGCGCGGGCGTATAGTAGAGGCCGTGACCCGAATCCAGAGATTGAATCGATTCCGGGGTTGACCCCCGCCCATGCTCTTTCTAAAGACGCCGCCTAGTGGGCCGTTAGCTCAGTTGGTAGAGCAACTGACTTTTAATCAGTGGGTCGCAGGTTCGAATCCTGCACGGCTCACCACTATTTTCAAGTACTTAGGCGCATCACCAGACGTGTCGTTTTCCCTCTGACGACGTCTGGGCCGCAGCTGGGCCGCACAAATCACGCGGCTAAAGTGCTCTGACTTTTGCAGCGACAGATCCGGCATCCTTGAGAAAGCTGCTCAAAGACGCCGCTTCGACAGGGATCTTAGAACATGATTCCCCCTTCTCCGGTCATGAATGGAGGTGACGGAGCGCGGAACCGACGCGGCCAGCGGGGCACTGTTCAGCCATGTGCACCTAAAGGAACGGGTCCCTGCGGGTTGACCGGTTTGCATGACTCGGCAGATCGTGAACGATGTGCCGGCGGTGGCTGGATTGTCACGGGGCTTGGTCGTGATGGACCGTTTTAGAGTGTGATCAGCCATCGTCTTCGACTAAGGCCTGAACGGATACAAAGCGGCATAAAGCCCAAGGCGATAATCGACTCGTTCGGTGAGAACAAAGTGACGGATCGCGTTAACCCGACAGCAACGATCGCACCAGTGCGACACCCTCCGCGACTTTCGCTACATCACCGCGCGCTTCAACATTCAGTCGAACGACAGGCTCAGTATTGGAACTGCGCAGATTGAACCTCCAGACGCCAAGGTCAAACCCAAGCCCGTCGGTATCGTCGATGGCCCTTGCCTTGGGCGCAAATTCGGCATGCACCCGCGCAATCGCTTTTCCTGGGTGCGTCAGCGTAAAATTGATCTCGCCGGACGACGGGAAAGCGGCCCGTCGCGCGGCCACCAGATCGCGCAGTGTGCCATTTCGGCTAACCAGCTCAGCTATCAAGAGCAAGGGAACCATGCCGCTATCGCAATAGACGAAATCCCGGAAATAGTGATGCGCCGACATCTCGCCACCGTAAACGGCATCTTCGTCCCGCATGGCCTGCTTTATGAACGCATGCCCGGTGGGGGCCTGCACAGAGCGGCCACCCGCGTTTGCCACGATATCCTGCGTATTCCAGATAATGCGCGGGTCATGGATGATCGTGGCGCCTGGATCCTTTGCGAGAAAGGCGTCGGCCAGAAGCCCGACAGCGTACTCCCCATCAATGAAGGCGCCGGTATGATCGAAGAAGAAGCAGCGATCAAAGTCGCCATCCCAAGCTACCCCGAGATCGGCGCCTGCTGCGCGGACAGCTTTGGATGTTTCAGGCTGGTTCTCCTTCAAGAGCGGATTGGGAATCCCATTGGGGAAACGGCCATCGGGGCGGTGGTGCATACGCGTGAAACGCAAAGGTGCCCCACGTGCAGTCAGTTCCGCATCAATCGCGTCAAATGTGGGTCCCGCTGCGCCGTTCCCGGCATTGACGAGGATATGAAGGGGCCTGAGCGATCCAAGCTCGACAAATGACAGGACCCGCTCGACGTAGGCCGCCCGCGCCTCCTCCGCGACATCCCGCAAACGTCCACCGGCTTTCACAGCGCCAAAATTGTCCTCTTCAGCCAGTGTGCGAATGCAGTACAGCCCTGTCTGTGCGTCAAGAGGCGCCGATCCTGCGCGGACCATTTTCATGCCATTCCAGTCCATGGGGTTATGCGAGGCGGTCACGCAAATGCCGCCATTCGCCCCGAAATGCGTGGTGGCGAAATACATCTCCTCGGTGCCGGACAGTCCCAAATCCAAAACCTCGCTCCCTTCGTCCCTCAGGGCTTGCGACACAGCCCGGGCTAGGTCTTCCGAGGTCTCACGACAATCGCGTCCTAATACAAAACGCCCGGCGCCCAAGGTGCGGGCAAAGCCACGTCCGATACGATAAGCGATATCCGTATTCAGTTCGGTGCCAAGCCGCCCGCGGATATCATAGGCTTTGAAACAGGATAGGCTCATCCCTTTGGCCCCTGACCCCGTGCATAAACATCGTCATAGCGAATGATGTCATCCTCCCCCAGATACGATCCGGTCTGCACTTCTATGAGGACCATCGGTACCTTGCCGGGATTTTCCATGCGGTGCATCGCGCCGAGCGGAATATAGACAGACTGGTTTTCAGCGACCAATTTGACCTCGTCGTCAATCGTGACCCTCGCGGTCCCCTCGACGACGGTCCAATGCTCGGCTCGATGGTGATGGCTTTGCAGGGACAGCGCCGCGCCGGGATGGACATGGATGCGCTTGACCTGGAAGCGCCCTCCAACGACGAGGCTTTCAAACCACCCCCAGGGGCGAAAGTCGCGTGGAAGCGTCTCAGCCTGAGACGCGCCCTGCGCTTTCAAGGCCGCGACAGCCTGCTTTACATCCTGTGCCCGATCCTTGTGGGCCACCAGAACGGCATCGGGCATCGCCACGGCAATCATATCCTCAAGCCCGATGCCCACCAGAGCCTGTTGCCCGTCCTCGGCGCGCAGGAGGCTGCGGGTGCAGTCGATGGCGGTTGCGGGACCCGCCGTCACGACGCCCTGTTCATCAGGGTCGGCCTCGCGCCAGACCGCGTCCCAGCCTCCAAGATCGGACCAGGCGCCGCCATAGGGCACCACGGTCAGGTTGGCGGCCTGTTCCATCACCGCGTAATCGACCGAGATGTCGTCGCAGGCCTCCCACGCCTCTGGATCAAGGCGCAGGAAGTGCAGATCACGCTGCGATCCCTCGAAAGCCCTTGCGACATTGGCGTGAATTTCGGGCTGATAGCTTTCGAAAGCGGACAGAATGGTGTCGGTTGAGAACAGGAAAATACCCGCGTTCCACAGGTGCATCCCGCCGTTGAGCATCTCTTGCGCCGCGGCCTTATCGGGCTTTTCGACAAAGCCTTTGAGCGCTTGCGGCACCGGTGTGAAGGTGTCGTCGGACCGTTCGCTTAAGGCCAGCCAACCATAGGCCGTCTCAGCTCGATCGGGCCGAATGCCAAATGTGACGAGCTGCCCCGCCTCAGCCGCCGGAACGGCGGCACGAACCGCGTCACGGAACCTTGATGCGTCCGGGATCACGTGATCGGACGGTGCGACCAGCATCAGCGCACCCGGTGCACGGGCATGTAACTCCATCGCCGCGGCGAGGATCGCGGGCGCGGTATTGCGGCCCGCCGGCTCGATAAGCGTCGCGGCTGCGACGATCTCGACGCCAGCAAGCTGCTCAGTTACCACAAAGCGGTAGTCCGCGCCCGTGATTACCACGGGCGCGGCAAAGCCCGCGTCGGAAAGACGCTTGGCAGAGGCCTGGAACAGGCTTGCCGCGCCGGTCAACTTGGTGAACTGTTTGGGATAACTCTTGCGCGACAGCGGCCACAGCCGCGTGCCTGAACCACCGCAAAGCAAGAGCGGGTGAATATCCTGTGTCAATGATTCACCTTATCCTTGAATTTTGTTCAGCCGCGCAAACCGTGCCGATGGTCCAGAAACCAGCGGTAGGTTTGCGCGATCCCCTCTTCCAGATCGATGGAGGCCCGCCAGCCCATGTCAGCAAGGCGGTCGACATCCATGAGCTTGCGCAGCGTCCCGTCGGGCTTTGACGGGTCGGTGGTGATGTGCCCGTCGTAACCGGTGACCCGCGCCACCATCCTTGCCAACTCCAGAATGGTGATATCCTCTCCGGTGCCCACGTTGATATGACTGAGCATGGGGTTGGTGTTGGCGTCATACGTGGCCTTGTCGAGGTCCATGATGAACAGCGACGCATTGGCCATGTCATCGACATGCAGGAACTCACGCCTTGGCGTGCCGCTACCCCATAGCACGACCTGCGCGCGCCCGTGTTGGCGCGCCTCGTGAAAGCGGCGGATGAGCGCGGGGAGCACATGGGAATTCTCCGGGTGGAAATTGTCGCCGGGCCCATAAAGATTGGTGGGCATGACCGACCGGTAATCGGTCCCGTGCTGCCGGTTGTAGCTTTCGCACAGTTTGATGCCCGCAATCTTGGCGATGGCGTAGGGCTCGTTCGTCGGCTCCAAAGGTCCTGTCAGAAGCGCATCCTCGGCCATCGGCTGCGCCGCCGCCTTGGGATAGATGCAGCTCGATCCGAGTTGCAGCAGACGCTGCACACCCGCGGCGTAGGCCTGGTGGATCACGTTGCATTCGATCATCAGGTTTTCGTAGATGAAATCCGCCGGATAGGTGTTGTTCGCATGAATGCCGCCCACCTTGGCCGCCGCCAGGATGACCACGTCTGGTTGCTCGTCGGCCATGAAATCGCGCACTTCGGACTGGTGGGTCAGGTCCAGCTCGGAATGGGTGGCGGTAACTGGGGTGATGTCCTCGCCGGCCGCAGAGCGCGCCTCCAGCTGGCGCAGGATGGCGCCACCGACCATGCCGCGATGGCCTGCCACATATATCCTCGTCATGTGCTCATACTTCCAATGATACGGGCAATTCCATGCCATGTTCCTTGAGCAAGGCATGCCGCCGAGCGGTGTGCAAATCGTGAGCGACCATTTCGGCACACATTTCCTGTGCCGTAATCTTGGGTTCCCAGCCGAGCTTTTCCTTGGCCATTGATGGATCACCAAGCAACGTTTCGACCTCGGCGGGACGGAAATACCGCGGGTCGATACGCATAATCACATCGCCGGGATTGACCGCTGGTGCCTTGTCGCCCGCGACCGACGCGACCGTGGCGATTTCCTCGAGCCCCGCACCGGAGAATTCCAGCTCGATGCCCAGCTCTCGCGCTGACCAGATGATGAACTCGCGTACCGAATACTGCTTGCCCGTGGCGATCACGAAATCCTCCGCCAAGTCCTGTTGCAGCATCATCCATTGCATGCGCACGTAATCCTTTGCATGGCCCCAGTCGCGCAGCGCGTCGATATTGCCCATGTAAAGGCAGTTCTCCAGCCCCTGGGCGATGTTGGCAAGGCCGCGCGTGATCTTGCGCGTCACGAACGTCTTGCCTCGTCGCGGGCTCTCGTGATTGAACAGGATTCCGTTGCAGACATACATGCCATAGGCTTCGCGATAATTCACGCAGGTCCAGAAGGCGTAGAGCTTGGCCGCCGCATAGGGCGAGCGGGGGTGAAAGGGGGTCGTCTCGCTCTGTGGCATCTCCTGAATGAGGCCGAAAAGCTCCGAGGTCGAGGCCTGGTAGAACCGTGTCGTCGTTTCCAACCCGAGGAAGCGGATCGCCTCGAGCAACCGCAGCGTGCCGATTGCGTCGACATCGGCGGTGTGTTCCGGGGCCTCGAAACTGACGGCCACGTGGCTCTGTGCCCCGAGGTTGTAGACCTCGTCAGGGCGCACTTCGCTGAGGATGCGGGTCAGGTTGGAGCTGTCGGTCAAATCGCCGTAGTGCAGCTTGAGGCGCTGGTGGTTGGCATGTGGATCCTGGTAGATGTGGTCGATGCGGTCTGTGTTGAACAGCGAGGCGCGGCGTTTGATGCCGTGCACTTCGTAGCCCTTTTCCAGCAAGAGCTCCGCCAGATACGAACCGTCCTGCCCGGTAACGCCGGTAATGAGCGCGCGTTTGGTCATGATCAGTATCTTTCTCTTTGAACGAACTGCACCAGCTTGCTGGCGTTTTTCATCGTCAGGGTGGCAAGTCCGCCGATATCGTTGCGACGGATGGCCCGGTAATCCTCCCGGCTCTTGTGCAGAATGCGGGCGAGAGACCGATTGCTTTCGCCGCCGGTCCGCATTTTGACCAGCACCTCGGGAATATAGGCAAGCCGTATATTGCCGCGGTGAAGGTAGCGGAGAATGGCATCATAATCCGCCGCGATATCGAATTTCGTATCGTACAGACCCCACCGGTCGTAAACTTCGCGCCGCAGATAGAGCGTTGGATGCGGCGGCATCCATCCTCGCGAAAGGAGTGAGGCGCGATATGGTCCTGAACGCCAATGCCGTCTCACTTTGCGGGTATCTGATGCAGACACGTAATCGAGATCACCATAGACGCCATCGACCGCCTGTCCGTCGAAGAAACCAGCGATGCGTTCCAGGACCCGGTCGTGGGCGAAGAAATCATCGGAGTGCATGAGGCCTATAACATCGCCTGTCGCCCTGGAAATCCCCTTGTTGATGGCATCGTAGATTCCGGCATCCTGTTGCGAGACGAGCTTTGTCAACGGACTGTCCAGCCTTCGGATCACATCCAGGGTTCCATCGCTGGACCCACCATCCTGGATGATGTGTTCAATATTGGAATAGTTCTGCGATTGGACGCTTGTGACCGTATCGGCGATTGTCTCAGCGCTGTTGAAGACAGCCGTTACAATGGAAAACTTCATACAACACCGTACTGGTTTCGAGCAAAGATACGCTTAACACGGCTAGGATGAAAACAGGATCAGATCAATGCCTTGGGTGCAACCCCCAATACCGTTGGTCGGGCGTTCAGAGAGAAAGGGTGTCTCATTTGCGGATCTGTTGAACGGTAAAGACGGAGCCGCGCTCCCCCTCAACCAACAACCGCCAGATTCGGACGCTGACACAGGCTGAGCTTTGCAGTCTGCTGATCTTCGAGGAGGCGGGAATCACAGATGCCGAAACCCAAGAAACACGCGCCAGAGTTCGAGGCGAAGATGGCGTTGCAAGCCCTGTAGGGCGAGGAAACGGCGCCGGAGCCGACCAGCGGGTGCGGAGTGCGTCCGACCATGATCCATCACTGGAAACCTGCGCTTGTCGAGGGTGCGTCCGGCGTGTTCGGAGGCGGCAGCCGCAAAACACCGGTGATTGAGGAGGAGCAGGTCAACAAGCTCCATGCCAAGATAGGGTGAATAGGCTGGTGATCTTCCAGAGCCATGGGCGTCCTCACTCGGCCTTGGGCGGCAAGCCACCGGCGATGTCCTGTTGGCGGAGAAATGATACCATCCAACCCGATCAGCAGGTGCAGTGAGCAGCGTAAGTCACGCCGGGGCCTGTCCAAAAGATGAGGAGTGGTCCGATATAGAGACCACCTTGTCGATGAGGTATTAACACGTCTGACGCTGTGTTTCTTGAGGCGAGGCGTTATCCAGCCTACCGCTTCGCTACTTGAGGTGAGGCGTTATCCAGCCTACCGCTTCGCTACTTGAGGTGAGGCGTTATCGGGCTTTTGGGGTAGAACGGCGTCTTAAATAGAGAGATCTAGACGAATTAAGAATTTTCAATATCTGGTACTTATGATTTTTAAGTCCCGCGACAAA
>NZ_DATFIP010000046.1:0-3904 GCF_035270045.1 Salibaculum sp. | reverse complement strand
CTGCACGCCGCCGGTGGGCAATTGCCTCAACGTCTGCTCCGCGATCTGCCGATTGCCGATCGGGCGCATTTTCCTCGGCGCGGCACCGTTCCTGCTCGCCAACGTCGTGGTCCTGGCGCTGATCTGCCTCTTCCCCGCGCTGGTGATGTGGATCCCGAACGCGGTCATGGGGCCATAGGATGACAAGGGAAACGGACACAGCGGAGGGCTTGCGGGTGTCCCCCGCCGGCCTCGCGCGACAGCCAACACGACGCGGGAAGCCTCCCGCAGCAGCAAGGATGAAGACATGAAGAAAGTGACCGTCATAGGTCTTGGCGACATGGGCTCGGGCCTCGCCAGGAACCTCATCGCCGCCGGATTCGACGTCGCCGGCTTCGACCTGAGCGCAGACCGGCTCGAAAGCTTCCGGAAGATGGGCGGCAGTCCCGCCGCCAGCGTCGCCGAGGCGGCCCGCGACGCCGAGGCCGCCTTCGTGATGGTCATGAACGGTGACCAGGCCAAGGGCGTCATCCTGCCGCCGGACGGACTTGCGGCGCATATGCCCGCCGGCGGCATCGTGTTGCTGACCGCGACGATCCGGCCGAGGGAGGCGCGCGAGATCGGCGCGGCGCTGGAGGGGTCCGGGATCGACCTGATCGACAGCCCGGTCTCGGGCGGGTTTCCCGGCGCACAGGGCGGAACGCTGACCATGATGGCCTCGGCGACGCAGCAGGTGCTCGACCGCGCCCGCCCGGCGATGGAGGCCGTTTCGGCCACCATTCACCACGTCGGCACCGAGCCCGGAATGGGCCAGACCGTGAAGGCCTGTCTGCAGACACTCATCGGCTCGATCTTCTCGGCGACGTTCGAGGCGTCGGTGTTGGCGGCCAAGGCGGGCGTGAAGGGGGAAGACCTCTACAAGGTCTTCTCGACCAGCGGCGCAGGGTGCGGATGCACGAACACCGCGCTCGAAAACATCATCGACCGGAAGTTCGAGAAGACCGGTTCGGCCATCGGGACCATGCACAAGGACCTGACGATCTCGCTGAACCTCGCCGAAGAGCTCGAAGTGCCCATGCAGATGGCCTCGACGGCGATGCAGATCTTCCACGCCGGAAAGTCGAAATACCCCGATGGGGACAACTGGGCCTGCACACGGGTGATCGAAGAGATCGTCGGCTCGCAACTGCACCGATAGAACAAGGAGAAAGCCGATGAAACTGGGTGTGATCTGCGACGGCATCAGCCGCGATCTAGGGCATGCCGTCGATGTCATGGACGAGTTCGGGCTGGAGTATGCCGAGCTGCAATTCGTGGGCGACACGGAGGTCGGGGATCACTCGGCTGCCGAGATCGCGGAAATCGACATGCTGCTTCGCGACCGGGGCAAGCCGGTCAGCTGCCTGTCGCGTCACATCTTCGCGGGTACGACGAAAGACAACAAGCCGGGCGATGAACTGCACACAAAGCACATGGACGCACTCAAGCGCGTGATCGACATGGCGCATGTGGTCGGCAGCCCGCTGGTCAGGGTAATGACCCCGAAGAAGGAGCAGATCCTCTGGGGGTTGAACGGCGCCGAAAAATGGAATGTGGCCCATGGCGCCTGGGATGCGATGCTGCCGCTGATCGCACCAGCATGTGACGTGGCACGCGATGCCGGCGTCACTCTGGTGGTGGAGACCGGCAACGGTACAATGGTGAATTCCAACTACACCGGCCGCAAGCTGATCGACGATCTGGGGGCGAATGACGTGCTCAAGGTGTTGTGGGATTCAGCGAACAACTGCTGGTGTCACGAGCCAGCTTGGCCGGACGGTTACGATGCGGTGAAGGACGGCTATCTCGGCCACGTCCACATCAAGGATGTGAAGGTCGACACCCCGCGCGCCACGCTGGAGGTCCGCCGATTGGGCGAAGGTCAGCTCGCCGACCAGTTCCAGCCGGTGGCGGATGCGTTGCGCGCGGACGGGTATGACGGCGTGATCTCGTTCGAGAGCGTCTACCACCCGGGCAACGGAAATTTCGAGGATGGCTTCCGGCTGTGCATCGACCGGTTCAAGACCATCTTCGGGTGACCGCCCTCTGACGGTCACGGGATATCTTGCCCGACTCTGAGCGGATCGGGCGGGGAGGCAATCTGAATGCCTGCCGAGGCGGCGAAGGAGTGGCCTTCCAGGGATGACGGAATGCCAGCCCTTCAAATATTTCAGGTGCCTGACGTCGCCCCCGAAGATCATCCGCTGGGCATTGATAATGAGCGTTCGGTTCCAGCTGTCGCCGCGGAATGTCGGGGAGTGCACGTACTAAATGTAATAAGAGCAATTGCCAGGCGGGGTAGGGACCGTTCAACCCCAGTCTGTCCCCTCCGCCAAGGCGATGCGGATCATGATCGAGGCACCCAGTTCCCAGGATCGGATATTCGGAGCAGCCGATCTCCACCTGGCATGACACTTGCTGGCTGCAAGGGCTCGGATCGGAGCGACTGTTTGCGCGGGGCCGCGCGACCGGAGCTGCGCGATGTCCGTCTCCGACCGCCTTCATCCGCGACGGTGCCATTGCCGAAGAGCAGTCGCCGGGCTACCGGGCATTCGCTATGGCGTCAGCCAGTAAGTAGGCCATCACCGAAGACCCCCTGACCGACGGATGAACCCGATCTGAATCGTAGAGCGTGCTGTCGGCAGGATCGATCGCATTATGGACGGGCACAAGGGTAACGCCAGGGATCGCCTCCAGTCTTTCGGCCAACGTCCGAAGATGCGGAATACATCCACTGAATTCGTTGCCACCCGTCGGTGGGTCGGCGTACCCTAGAACGAAGACGTGCGTGCCATCCGCGACGACCTCTTGCAGGAAGCCCCCCAACTCGCCCTCTCCGTCCTCCGCCAGCAAGACGTCGACCTCGGCCGCGCAGCCTTCCTCGCAGCGACATGCTTCGCCAAGGTCATTGCCGCCACCGGTCATGACAAGAACATCCGGCCGGTCCTCTCCCAGTTGGGCCCTGATATCGAGGCCTTGCAGCCGGTCCCACGGCGCTGCGCTGATCTGCGCTCCTGCGACGGATCGGTCATCCACGGGCACGCCGAGCTCCTGCGACAGGCCCGCAGGGATGGAGTCCTGCCCGTTCCAGTCCATGATGCTGTCACCGATGACGATGATGTCCTGCGCGAATGACGGCGCGGCCAGGAGCGCCCATGCAGAAACGAACGCGGACCGGATAATCAAGACGACACCCCTGCGCTGTGGCGTGAGCCGGGCACGGTCTTGTACCTCATCTACCGCTACACGCAGTAAAATAATCGCGGCACCGCAGGCCACGCGCTCGGGGCAGATAAGCCGCGTTGCGTCGTCGATGCACCCGCCGGGACACGGGTGTCTAGGACACACACGTGTCGCTCCGGACCGCCGCGCCGATCTTTGGCGCCGTCCTCGCCTGCTCGTGACGGGACGAAATGCGCGCTCGACGGCTGTCCCGACCCTTGCCAAGGACGGAACGTGGCACGAACAGCGCGCTGGTGAGGGGCGATGTGATCGCCCAGGATGGAACGCGTGGGGACAGGGATCAGGCCGAATGAGCAGATGGACCACGATCCTTGCGGCCCTGGCGATCTGCGCCGCCGCGACTTGCGTCACAGCGCAGGAACATCGCCCTTTGTCTTCGGAATACGCGGCCATGTCGCCACGCATTGCACCGGACAATTGGCATCTGCACGATCCCTCTGCGATCGTTGTACTGGGCGGCTGGCAGGTCGTGGTCGTCACCGGCAAGGAAAATGCGCATGGGTACCGCTGCGGGCTGGAGAGCTGGCGCCGCGCGGATGACGCGGCGCCATGGCAACCGCATCTGTGCCTGTTCCGCGACAAGCCCGCATGGATCGGCGAAGAACTGCCCGGCAACGACGGAGCCTTCTGGGCGCCGGGCCTC
>NZ_DATFIP010000045.1:0-14367 GCF_035270045.1 Salibaculum sp. | reverse complement strand
AATGGCGGACCGAGGAGGATTCGAACCCCCGACCCCCTGATTCGTAGTCAGGTACTCTATCCAGCTGAGCTATCGGTCCGCTATAAGGCGAGCGTTTAGACTTGTCGGAACTTCAACGCAAGGGGGCAGGCGCGACAAACTCCAAGTTTTCTGTCCCTGCCCACCGGACGAAACGCCGTTCACCCCGTATCCATCGCGACCTCGGCCTTGGGCAGAAAAATCTCGAAGGCTGTGCCGGTTTCACCGGTATGGCGCAATTCCAGCCGGCCGCCGTGGCCGCGCACCAGTTCGGCGGCGATGGCCAGGCCAAGCCCTGACCCCCCGCGCCTCGTCCCCCCCTGGAAAGCCTCGAAGAGGTGTTCTCGCGCCTTCTGTGGCAGGCCCGGGCCGGTGTCGGTGACGTTTATCCACCAGGCCTCTTCGTCCTCCCAGGCGCGGATATTGATCTCGCCGGGTTGGCCGGTGGCGGCGATCGCCTGGCGGGCATTGCGCACCAGGTTGCCGAGCACGCGGTAAAGCTGTTCGCCGTCGGCGCGCAGCTGCATGCCCACGGGAATATCGGCGGAGAAGGATATCTCGGCATCCGTCTCGGCCAGCCGCTCACCGTCGAGCACGTCTTCCACGATATCGCCGAGCACCAATCGCGACAGGCGGGGGGCCGGCTCCTCGACCCGGCCGAAGGCCAGCGTCGTTTCACACAGGTTCACCGCGCGGCTGATCGAATTCACCAGTTTCGGCGCCAGGCGGCGCACGGTCGGATCCTCGGAGCTTTCCAGACGGTCGGTAAAAAGTTGCGCCGAGGTCAGAATGTTGCGCAAGTCATGGCTGATCTTGGAGACGCCGCCGCCAAGCTGGGCCAGCCGCTCCTTCTGCTTGAGCGCCCCGGTCAGCTGGGTCTGAAGACTGGCCAGAGACTCTTCCGCCTCGCGCAGTTCCACCACCGATGACTCGGGCGTGATGACCGAACGCGCGTCCTCGGGCGACTGCGCATAGGTCTGCATGTTGCGAACGACGCCCTTGATGGGTTTGACCAGCAGAATCCGCACGGCGAGGAACAGCAGTATGGCCGTCACGATCGAGATCACCGCGGACAGCAGCAGAATGCGCAACCCGTAGTCGATCATTGCAGCGCGCAGGGGGCCGGTTTCCATGGTCACCTCGATCAGCTGGCCGCCCTCGCGCACGGGGTTGCCGATAACGCGGATGATCCGGTCATCGGTATCCCACAGCCGGACCATGGCATCGCGGATCAGCACCAGCGGCGAGGGATCACGCATGTCGTAGGTGGCGTGGATCGGCGCGGGGATCGGCGAGCTGAGCGCCAGTTGCCGGACTTCATCGCGCCGCAGCACCACGTTGAAGACACCCGCGTTGGTCAGGAGTTCCCGTTCCAGTTCCTCGGTGATCATGTCATCGGCCAGCAGGGCGAGCGACGCGATCTGCGCACGTTCCAGCCGGGTCAGGAGGTAATCCTCGCGGAAACGAGCCACCGAGGGGACAAAGATCAAGACCTCGGCCAGCATCACGAAGATGGTGGTCAGGATCAGGAACCGCCCGGAAAGTGTGTTCAACAGCCGCATGTCTGCACCTGACTAGGGCAGCCACCTTTGAACAAGGCGCACCACCCGCTTCACCGTGTCGCTCTCGAAGAGCCTCGGACCAAAGTAGTTGCCCGCGGCGCGTTTGTTAATCTCGTTGAAGGTGGGATAGGGCAGGACGGTGTTTGAAATTGCCGACATCTTCATGTTGTTGGCGATGGCCATGGCCCACATGGCGATCAGTTCTCCGGCCATGGGCCCGACAATGGTGGCCCCGACCGGCCGCCCCTTTACGACCATGACTTTTATCCCGCCGGTTGTCTTGCCCTCGGCAACAGCACGGTCGTTGCCCGCGAACTCTGCCGCGGCGACCTCCAGGCTGTCACCATGGGCCTCGCGCGCCTGTGCCTCGGTCAGGCCCACTTGGGCCAGTTCCGGGTCCGTATAGGTGGTCCAGGGAATGTGATGTGTCTTCTGTTTTGCGGGCAGACCCAGAAGGGCCGAACGGATCACGATACCCGCGTGATAGCCCGCCACATGCGTGAACTGCAGGCCACCGGCCGCGTCGCCCACCGCGTAGACCCGGCGGTTGGAAGTTGATCGCAGCGTATCAGTCACCCTGACGCCGCGCTTGTCGCTGTCGACCCCGGCGGCGTCGAGACCCAGCGACTCCACATTGACCTTTCGACCGACGGCCATCAGCACGTGCGAGCCGGTGTAGTCGCCCTTCCCGGTCCGGACGGTGACCCGGCCGTCTTTCTCGGTTATCTTCTCCGCCGGGGCGCCCTCGACGATCTCGACGCCCTCGTCACGCAGCCTGTCCAGCACGACAGCGGCCAGGTCGGCGTCATCCTTGCCCAGCGCCTTTTCGCCCTCGATCACCGTAACCCGGCACCCCAGCCGCCGATGTGCCTGCGCCATTTCCATGCCGATTGGGCCACCACCAATCACCAAAAGGTGTTCGGGCCGCTCGCGCAACTCGAAGATCGTCTCATTGGTGTGGACGGTGACATCCTCGATCCCGTCGATGGGCGGCACCAGCGGGCCCGAGCCTGTCGCGACCACGAAGCGGCGCGCGGCGATCACCGTATTTCCTGCCTGGACCTCGGTCGGCGAGATGAAGCGACCGTGGTCCTTTATGACCCTCACCCCCAAACGCTCGAAACGCTCGACGCTGTCATGAGGTGCAATCGTTGCGATCGCATCGGCCACATGATCCTTGGCGGCATCGAAGGCGACCGTCTGCCCGGCGGCGGCGCGCTTGCCCTCCGAAAGCAGCGCCTTTGACGGCACGCAGCCATAGTTCAGGCAGTCACCCCCCATCTTGTTGCTCTCCAGCAGGACCACGTCGGCGCCCATCTGGGCCGCGCCCGCCGCAATCGACAGTCCGCCCGAGCCGCCGCCGATGATGCAAAGATCAGTCTTGATACGGGTCATGGATCAGAGCCCTTTCTTGCCGCGCAGGGCCTTGAGGACAACGGGAAGCATTGCCAGCGCGCAAAGCCCGACGATCGGCAGCAGGATTTGCGGCTCGAAGATGACGGCCAGGTTGGGCGTCTCCCCGCGCGAGAAGACCTCGCCGAGCCCGGCACCGACCGAGGTATAAACCACCGCACCGGGAATTATGCCAAGGAAGGTCGAGACCACGAAACGTCGCAGCGGCACCTCCAGGAACGAGGGGATCAGGTTGGCCAGGAAGAACGGCACCGCCGGCACGAGCCGGATCAGGAAAAGCATGGACCACTGGTTCTCGTCGATCCCGTCCTTGATCTTCTTCACCGTCCCTTCCGCGCCTTCCAGCTTGCGCCCCAGCTGGTCGCCGAAGCCCCAGCGCGCCGCCTGGAAGATGCCCACCGCCCCGATGGTGGCGCCTGTCACGTTGAACAGCGCCCCGGGGAAGGTCGCAAAGAGGAACCCGCCGGTCAGGGTCATGACAGTGGCACCGGGCAGCGAAAAGGCCACGATACCCGCGTAGAGCAACACGAAGACCCCCGCCGTCACGAGGTAGTTCGCGTCACGGAAGGCGATCAGGGCCTCCCGGTTTTCGGCCAGCGCCTTGAAGCTCAGGTAATCACGCAGGTAGACGGCCCCGAGCACGGCCACAGCGAAGATGATCAAAATCGGCAGGCGTTTCAGCCAACGGCGGTCGGGTGTCCGTGTCATATCGTTCACGTAGGGCATCCTTTCGGTCCGGGGAGTGCAGGTGCGTCATAGATGGCGCAGCGGCACGCCGCGCGATAGGGTGGTCACGCCGCCTTGATGGCAGGTGACGGTTTCGTGGGAAATCCGTCAACCTGCGTCGCGGATTGTAACATCCCAGGCAGATCAGACCGGGTTTGTTGCAGAAAACCCCGGTCTGCCGCGTTGACAGCCGGGCGGGCGGGCTCTAGACGACAGGCTTCGAGATGTGATCGGGGTTCGACGACCGTCCTGGAGTCGCCCCCAAAGACCGGAGATGACGCGATGAAGCGCACGTATCAGCCGTCCAACCGCGTTCGCAAGAACCGTCACGGGTTCCGCGCCCGCATGGCCACCAAGGCCGGCCGCAAGATCCTGAATGCGCGTCGCGCCCGCGGCCGCAAGAAGTTGAGCGCCTGAACGGGCGCCAATTCGGAGCGAGGTCGTCATGACCTCTGAAAGCGAGACAACCGCCTCAGCCTCCGCTGCGGCGGTTAATGTTCGTGTGGAAGGTCTGCGGAAGCGTGCCGATTTCCTGGCCGCGGCCCGCGCCCGCGTGGCCCACTCCAGGGGATTCGTCCTGCAAGCCCGCAAGCGGGAAGCGGAGGGCCCGGCCCGCATCGGGTTCACCTGCTCCAAGAAGGTCGGCAATGCCGTCGCCCGCAACCGCGCCAAGCGCCGCCTGCGCGAGGTTGCCCGACTGGACCTGCCCGGCAACGCTCGCCCGGGTTGGGACTACGTGCTGATCGGACGACGCGGGGCCACCGCCAGTCTTGATTTCCAGCAGATGCGCCACGATCTTCAACAGGCCCTGTGCGAGGTCCATTCATGACGCCGCTCGCCTATCTCGTCTCGCTGCCCGTCCGGTTCTACCGGCTCGTCCTCAGCCCTTGGGTCGGCCACGGCTGCCGATATCAGCCGACCTGTTCGGCTTACGCCATGCAAGCCCTCGAAAAGCACGGCGCACTCAGAGGCAGCTGGCTGGCCGCCCGGCGCATTGGCCGCTGCCACCCCTGGGGCGGCCACGGCGTGGACAACGTGCCGGACTGATCCCTTCTGGCGTCTCGGCGCCATGAGCGGCCGGGAGGCCCGGCAAGCCCGAGCAGCCTCTTGCCCGGCGCCCCGGCGCAGCGTATGCCCGTCTCATGCTCGACGATGCTGACGATATCCACCCGCTGTTCCACGGCGCCCCCCGCACAACGGAATTCAAGAAGCTCCGCAAGCGGATCGTGCAAGATACGCGCGAGGCGGTCGACCAATACGGGATGATCGAACCGGGCGCAAAATGGCTGGTCTGTCTCTCGGGCGGCAAGGACAGTTATACCCTGCTGGCCGTCCTGCACGAGTTGAAGTGGCGCGGCCTGCTGCCAGTCGACCTGCTGGCCTGCAACCTTGACCAGGGGCAGCCGGGGTTTCCGGCGACGGTATTGCCCGAATTCCTCGAAAAGATGGGGGTACCGCACCGGATCGAATACCAGGACACCTATTCCATCGTCATGGACAAGGTGCCCGAGGGGCGGACCTATTGCGCACTGTGTTCGCGGCTGCGGCGCGGCAACCTTTACCGTATTGCCCGCGAAGAGGGCTGTTCGGCGGTGGTGCTGGGCCATCACCGCGACGACATCCTCGAGACCTTCTTCATGAACCTCTTCCACGGGTCGCGTCTGGCCACCATGCCGCCCAAGCTGGTCAACGAGGCGGGCGACCTCTTCGTCTATCGCCCGCTGGCCCATGTGGCCGAGGCCGATTGCGAACGATTCGCCAGGGCCATGGATTACCCGATCATTCCCTGTGACCTCTGCGGCAGTCAGGACGGGTTACAACGCCAGCAGGTCAAGGCCATGCTGGACGGCTGGGAAGGGAACGCGCCGGGCCGGCGGAAAAAGATGTTCCGGGCGCTGATGAACACGCGCCCGTCGCACCTTCTGGATCCCGCGCTTTTCGATTTCGCGGGCCTGACCCGTGAGGGCAATGAAAATTCTAAGGATTTTCCGACGGTCGATTAACGTTCTGTGCAAGGGGCTGCCCCAATCTGGCCCGGAAACTGCCCGGTTTCGGGCGTGTCAGAGGGGCGACAGGAATGACCAAGGGGGCCAAGGCTTTCCAACTTCCAACCGGTCGGGGGCGGGTCATCGGCCTGGGCCTTGCGACGGCCGCCGTGGGGGCTCTTGTCGGCGCCGATACCGGTCTCTTCGCGGCAATCGTTGTCGGCATGACTCTCGCCGCGGCGGCGCTTTCCGCGCACAGGGAAAGGGCACTGACCGGGGCGGATGCATGCAATGACCCGGCCACTCGTCTTGGCACGCGGGACGGCCTTATTGCCCAGTTGACCGCGCGCGCCCCGCAAGCCTCAAGTGGTCAGACCGCCGTCATCCTGGCCGAGATCGACGACTTCCATCAGCTGGAGGAACGGCATGTCAGGACCGTGATCGAGGCATTCCTGCGTCACTGCGCCGACTGCCTCCTGGGGCCACTGGCCCAGGGTGACCTGACCGCCCACTTGGACGGGCCGCGGTTCGCCGTCGCCATGACCGGGGCGGATGCCTGCTCGCTCGAGACGACTTTGCAGCGCGCCACGCGACTGCAACAGGCGCTTTCGACACCGTTCCAGTCGTCGTGCGGCGCGATTCAGGCAACCGCCTCGGTGGGGTTCGCCCTCTCCGACCGGATCAAGTCGCCCGATCCCGAGGAGCTGATGCAGGCCGCAACCTGCGCCCTGGTCGAAGCACAGCGCAGCGCCCCTGCGGCGATCCGGTCCTATTCCGACGGAATGCGCAAGCGTATCGCCTCGCGCAGCCGCCTGAGCCGCGATGTCGAGACCGGCCTGGCAACAGGCCAGATCCGCCCCTACTTCCAACCTCAATTCGATCTCGGATCCGGGCGATTGGCCGGATTCGAGGCGCTCAGCCGCTGGCACCACCCCAAGCTTGGACTTGTTTCCCCGGCCGAGTTCCTGCCGATCCTGCGGGACAGCGGCCGCATGGACCACTTGGGCCAGTTGATGGTGTCAAACACCCTTGACGCGCTGCGCCACTGGGATGACCGGGGCCACGACGTGCCCCAGGTCGGCGTGAACTTCTCGACCGAGGAACTGCAATCGCCGCAGCTCGTCGACCGCCTGGCCATGACGCTGGAAACCCGCGACATCGCCCCCCACCGGCTGGTCATCGAAGTGCTGGAAACCGTCGTGGCCCGCTGCGCGGATGATCAGGTCGCGCGCAATCTGGCCGGCCTGTCGCAGCTTGGCTGTGGTATCGACCTGGACGATTTCGGCACTGGCTACGCCTCGATCACGAATATCCGCAAGCTGTCGATCAATCGCATCAAGATCGACCGCAGCTTCATCGCACGCGTCGACGAGGATATCGAGCAGCAGGACATGATCGCGGCGATCCTGACGATGGCCGACAGGCTGCACCTGCAAACCCTCGCGGAAGGCGTTGAAACGCCGGGGGAACAGGCCATGCTGACACGGCTGGGGTGTGGATACGCCCAGGGGTTCCTCTTTGCGCGCCCCATGCCGCTGGACGAGGCCGATAGCTGGCTGGCCGAGCTTGGCACCTCGCGGACCCCGGCGGTGGAGATGCGCCGCCGCAGCGCCTGACCCTGCTCACAGGGCGGGGCGGACCTTGAAACGGGGCAAAATCGCTTGACCTTTGCGCCCCTGACCTGTTGAACCGCCGTGACCCAAGATCAGCAATTCCGGGCGGTTTCGATGGACGATCAGAACAAGAATCTCATTCTCGCGACGGCCCTCAGCTTCGTCGTGATCCTGATCTGGTTCCTGCTGTTCCCGCCGCCGGAGCAGGCGCCCGGCATCACGGATGCCGATGGCGAAATCACGGCACCCGAGACAGCGCCCGGCACCACCGCCGAGGACGGGACCGCGACTCCTTCGGTCGCCGATACCTCGCCCCAAGGTGCCGGCCAGACCCCGGACCGCACCATCGACGCCGCCCTGGCCGAAGTCGATCGGGTCGAGATCGCCACCCCGCGCCTGACCGGGTCGATATCGCTCAAGGGCGGACGGATCGACGACCTCTCGTTGTCGGATTACCGAGAGGACCTGAGCGAAGACTCCGACCTGGTGCGCCTGCTGTCCCCGGTGGGCAGCGCCGATCCCTATTATGCCCTGCACGGCTGGATCGCCACGGTCGGCGTCGACCAGGGCCAGGTGCCCGGGCCCGATACCATCTGGTCGGTCGAGAGCGGTACCACGCTCTCCCCGGGCGCCCCGGTCACACTGGCCTGGAGAAACGACGCCGGGTTGACCTTCCGCAAGACCATCTCGGTGGACGACGACTACATGTTTACCATCCGCCAGTCGGTCGAGAACACCAGCGAAGCCGATGTCGCCATGCGCCCCTACGGCATCGTCGCCCGCCACGGCGAGCCCGAGACCATCGGCTTCTTTATCCTGCACGAGGGCGTGGTGCGCATGTCAGACGGCACGCTGGAGGAAACCAGCTACAGCGACATGCCCGACCTGACCCGGGACGAAAGCCGTGTCGAAGTCGCGGAAAACGGCTGGGTCGGCTTTACCGACAAATACTGGATGACCACCCTGATCCCTGAGCCGGGCAGTGAATTCCGCTCGGTCGCGCGGGCCGCGGGCGTGGACGAGGACAACCCCGAAAGCGGCGTTTACCAGACCGAAACCATCTACCCCCAGCGCACCGTCGCAGCGGGCGATACTCTCTCGGCGGAAAGCCGGCTTTTCGCCGGGGCCAAGGAATGGGGCACGATCCGCGAATACGAAGCCGAGGGGATCGACGGTTTCATCGACTCCATCGACTGGGGCTGGTTCTTCTTCCTGACCAAGCCCATCTTCGCCGTGCTGCACTGGCTGAACGAGTTGATCGGCAACATGGGCTGGGCGATCATCGGGTTGACCCTTCTGATCAAGGCCGTGCTGTTCCCGCTGGCCTTCAAGTCCTACGTCTCGATGGCCAAGATGCGCGAGCTTCAGCCCGAGATGGAAAAGCTCAAGGAACGCGCGGGCGACAACCGCGAAGAGATGCAAAAGGGCATGATGGAGCTCTACAAGACGAACAAGGTCAACCCTGCCTCGGGGTGCCTGCCGATCCTGCTGCAGATCCCGATCTTCTTCTCGCTCTACAAGGTAATCTTCGTCACCATCGAACTGCGTCACGCCCCCTGGATCGGCTGGATCAAGGACCTTTCGGCGCCGGACCCGTCCTCGATCCTGAACCTCTTCGGGCTGCTGCCCTGGTCCACGCCGGAACCCGGCTCGATCTTCTTCATCTTCAGCCTGGGCGTATTGCCGATCCTGCTGGGCGTCTCGATGTACCTGCAACAGAAGCTGAACCCGGCCCCCACGGACGCGACGCAAAAGATGATCTTCGCCTGGATGCCCTGGGTCTTCATGTTCATGCTGGGCGGCTTCGCCAGCGGGCTCGTCCTGTACTGGATTTCCAACAACGTGATCACCTTCCTGCAGCAATACACGATCATGCGAAGCCAAGGCTACAAGCCCGACCTGATCGGCAATATCATCGGCTCGCTTCGACGCGGTGAGGACTCGAAAGAGAAATGATGGCACCGCGCCTGCCGCGGGGTCGGCCCGCATCCGCGCGATGTGGCAAGGTGGCCTGATGCGGCTGCCTTTCCCCGTTGCCGAGATCGAGACCGACGCCCATCGCGAGGCGGGGCGTAGGCTGTTTGCCGGGCCGACAGACTTCCTCAAGGGCGTGGTCGCCATGTCAGGGTTGCCCGCCGCCGACCACCCCGAAGTCTGTTTCGCGGGGCGCTCGAACGTCGGGAAGTCAAGCCTGATCAACGCGCTGACAGGACGCAAGGGCCTGGCGCGGGCCTCGAACACGCCCGGTCGCACCCAAGAGATCAATTATTTCCAGCTGGGTGGCGGTCACTATCTGGTGGACCTGCCCGGCTACGGCTTCGCCAACGCGCCCGTGGCGGTCGTCGAGAAATGGCAGGCGCTGCTTCGGCGGTACCTTTCGGGCCGCCAGACCCTGCGCCGGGCTTTCGTATTGGTGGACAGCCGCCACGGGATCAAGCCGGTCGACGACGAGATCATGACCCTGCTGGACCAGTCCGCCGTCACATTTCAATGCGTCATGACCAAGATCGACAAGGTCAAGGAACAGGACCGCGCCCGCGTGCTGGACCAGGTGCGAGAGAAGCTGTCGACCCACCCCGCGGCCTTTCCCGAAATTGTCCTGACGTCCTCGGAAAAGGGCCTCGGGATCGACGTGTTGCGCAGCATCATTGCCGGGATAGACTGAGTACGACATGAAGACGCAGGACATGAACCGCGACTGGATCGCCACCGCCAAGACCCTCAACCAGGCGTTGCCCTACATGCAACGCTATGCCGGGGCGATCGTCGTCATCAAGCTGGGCGGACACGCCATGTCCAGCCAGGCCGCGATGGAGGATTTCGCCCGCGACGTCGTGCTGATGCAACAGGTCGGTGTGAACCCGGTCATTGTCCACGGTGGCGGCCCCATGATCAATGAGATGCTCGAAAGGCTGGCGATCGAGTCCGATTTCGTGGGCGGCAAGCGCGTCACCGACCGGGCCGTTGTCGAAGTGGTCGAAATGGTGCTGGCCGGGAAAGTCAGCAAGTGGATCACCCATGCCATCAACCAGCAAGGGGGTCGGGCCGTGGGCCTGTCTGGCAAGGACGCCAACCTGATCACATGCGACCAGGACGCGCCCGAGCTTGGCCTCGTGGGAACACCGGCCGAGGTGGACCCAAGCTTGCTGCACACCCTGTTCGAGGCCCGCACAATCCCGGTGATCGCCCCGCTGGGCGCGGGCCGCGATGGCGCGACACTGAACATCAACGGTGACACCGCCGCGGGTGCCGTGGCCGCCGCGCTCAAGGCCGACCGATTACTGCTGCTCACGGATGTCGAGGGTGTCAAGGATGCCGAGGGTACCCTGCTGACGGAGCTGTCGCCCGATCAGATCCGCACCCTGACAGAGGACGGCGTGATCGCCGGCGGCATGATCCCCAAGACCCAGACGGCGCTGGGCGCGATCGCGGGTGGTGTACGCGCGGTGGTGATCCTGGATGGACGTGCGCCCAACGCGGTGCTGCTGGAGCTTTTCACCGACCACGGGGCGGGCTCTTTGATCCGCACACCGCGGTGAGACTGTCCGACGTCGAGGCGGCGGCGGGCGCGGCCCGCCTGAGTGTTCTGGGCGGCTTTCACCCCGAACCGGACGAAGAGTTGGGATCCACGCTCATGTTGCTGGGCCCCGGCCCCGATTTCTGGAACCAGTTTGCACAGTCGCCCGAGATGCGGGACGGTCAGGCGGATCCGCTGGATCGCTGGTCGCGGCGTGTGGTGACTCGTATCGCCGAGGTCGTCGGCGCCCGCCCGCTCTTTCCCTTCGGCCCTCCGCCCTTTCACCCCTTCCTGACATGGGCCACGCGCACGGGACGCGTCTGGCCCTCTCCGGTCAATTTTCTCGTCCACGGCGAACAGGGTCTTTGGGTCTCGTTTCGTGGCGCACTTGTCTTCGAGATGACACTGGATGTGCCGCCCCCCATGGAACGGCCCTGCGACAGTTGCACTGAACAGCCCTGCCGGACGTCGTGCCCGGTCTCGGCCCTGACACCTTCGGGATATGACGTCGCCACCTGCAAGGACCACCTGCGTGGTGGGGCAGACTGCATGAGTGCGGGCTGCGCCGTGCGGGCCGCCTGCCCGGTCAGCCGATCCTTTCCACGCGACGGGCGACAATCGGCCTTTCACATGGAGGCTTTTCTTTGACCCACCGCGTGATCCTGATCCGCCACGCCAAGTCCAGCTGGGACGACGCCGGCGCCGACGATCATGCTCGCGTTCTCAACAGGCGCGGCCGTTGGTCCGCCCGCGCCCTCGGCACCTGGATCCGGGATGGCGGTTATCGCCCTCAGGAGTTTCTGAGTTCAGACAGCGCACGGACAAGGGAAACGGTAGACCGGATGCAGGCGGACTGGGAGGATCCCATTCCTGTCACCTATCTGCCAACCCTCTATCATGCGTCGCCACAGATCCTGCTGGAGGTCCTGCGCGCCGCGACGGTGCCGCATGTCGCGCTCGTGGCCCATAACCCGGGCATCGGGTATTTCGCAGGCGCCATGACGGCCCACCCGCCGCGGCATCCGAAATTCCACCAATACCCTACCTGCGCCACGACGATCGTCGATTTTGCCATCTCGAATTGGCGTGATGCGACCCCGGGCCAGGGCCGCGTCGTCGATTTCATCGTTCCGCGAGACCTGACACCCTGAAGCGCCGCGACATGCCCCGCCCGCAACACGACCGCGGGCTGTGAACTCGGGGCACGCCCTGCACACGTTGGGGGGTCGGGCTGCAATCGCCGCCCCCGGCCAAGAACCCCGAAGGATGAACAACCCCGCCGCAAGGGGCGCCTCTGATCGTTAACAGCCCCGCATTTCTCGCCGCCCGCCACGCCGTCCGTCGGACCGCAAAGCGGGCCGGGAACTCTTCATGCAGCTTTCGATCACGCCACCCGCCTGATCCATGGCGACATGCTGCCGGGCGCGCGAAAGCAAAGCGCCACGGTCTTCGTGGCCGAGGCACCGGCCGCATTCACCTGGCGCGGCATCACGGTCGATCGGGTGATGGTCCCACGGAAGCATTGCGGCGCAATACCTTGCCGGACAACGAAAAACGGATCGTGCTACCCTTCGCGCATGTTCGGCGGGCTGCTGCGCGCAGCGGTATCCGCCGCATCCGGCCCACCCCCACAGACTCAGGTCCAGTGAAAAGGCAGAGCGCTTCGCCCCGACCCTCAGGCGCGGCCCAGGCCTCGTCGGACGCACGCAAACGCCACCTGTCAGGATGGCTTGACTGGCTCAAGACAAAACGACCATGCTCCGCTTGCGGAACCGAACCCGCGACAACCTTGCTTGACAACCCAATGGCGGTTCACAGCTAACCTTCGTCCACTTTTTCGGGGCAGGATCAGCACCATGCCGCCAGGACGGGCCGTGAAGACAGCTTGAAGAATCCTGCGTATCGCGCATTCTTTATTGTCCGGCCAAAGTCCGGGGTACCAGAACGCCAGATTGCCAGAAATGTTCATCATCACGCTCACCGCAATACCCTCAAGGTTCGGCCACCTGCGGCATGTCCTGACGCCGCTCCTTGAACAGAACCGACCCGCCGATCGGGTCATTCTTTACATACCCAAGTCCTATCGCCGCTTTCCGGACTGGGACGGCGCACTACCGGCAGTGCCCGAGGGTGTCGAAATCCGTCGATGTGAGCAGGATTTCGGGCCGGCGACCAAGGTCCTGCCGGCGGTTCGGGAATTTTCCGGTGAAGATCTGGACATCCTTTTCTGCGACGACGACCGCCACTACGAGCCGGATTGGACAGGGCCCTTCCTGAAGGCGCGCGAGACCCACCCGCGCGCTGCTATCGCCTCGTCCTTCTTGAACTTGCCCAACTTCGGATTGCCGCCACGCGCGGCACCGCCCGGACCGCGCGCGAGGCGCCTGCCGCGCTTGCTGGACCTGAAGTATCGCGCCAGGCGGCTGGCCCCATTACTGCGGGGCGACGGCTACGCGCAAGACCGCAAAGACAAGCCATCACGGCGCGAAGTCTGGCGCAGCGGTCATGGCGATACGTTCCAGGGCTACGGCGGCGTTCTGGTGCGTCCGGAGTTCTTTCCGCAGGCCGCCTTCGACATCCCCAAGGAGGGCTGGGCGGTCGATGACATCTGGCTGTCAGGTCTGCTTGCAGCGAATGGCATCCCGATCTGGGTCGTCAAGGATGCCACCCGGCAGCGGACCACGGAAATGCAGCGCGAGGCCGCCTTGCACCTTGCGACGATCGACGGTGCCAACCGCGCCGAGGCGAACAAGCGGTGCGCCTTGTTCCTGCAGAGGGAATTCGGCGTCTGGTGCGACTGACCGCTGCCGAGGAATAGCCGCGCGGTGGAACCCGCTCGGTGACACCTTCGCCCCCTGCGCGTCAACCGGTCTCGATGACTGCTGTTTCCCAGTCCGCGCAATCAGCAACGAGCCCGCGGGGCAGCGGCGCGTCGGTGTAGATCGCGTCGAGATCTGCGAGCGAGGCGATGCGCACCGGTGCGGTCCGGGCCAGCTTGGTGTGGTCGGCCACCAGGACCGTGCGACGCGACTGGCGCAGGATGGCCTGGCTGACGCTGACCTCCTGGATGTCGAAATCCAGCAGATCCCCCTCGGCATCGAGCGCCGAACAGCCGATCACGGCGCAATCGAACTTGAATTGGCGGATTGTCTCGGTGGCCAGGGTGCCCACCAGCCCGCCATCGGAGCGGCGCAGCTGGCCGCCGGTGACCACGATCTCGCAATTGGTGTTGGCGGCGAGAATATGCGCGACGTTCATGTTGTTGGTGACGACCAGCAGGTCGCGGTGGTGCAGCAGCTCCTGCGCGACGGCTTCGGTCGTGGTGCCGATGTTGAGAAACAGCGAGATCCCGTCGGGGATATCCTCGGCACAGAGCCGCGCGATGGCGCGCTTGGCCTCGGAATTCAGCGCGCGGCGCTCCTCGTAGCCGATGTTGCTGGTGCCCGAGGGCAGCACGGCGCCGCCATGCACCCGGTCCAGCCGCCCGGCCTCGGACAGGTCGGTCAGATCGCGGCGGATGGTCTGCAGCGTGA
>NZ_DATFIP010000044.1:0-3854 GCF_035270045.1 Salibaculum sp. | reverse complement strand
TTGTCAGCTCCTCGCGGATGGCTTCCAACGCCACCTTCGCCTTGAACTCCGCCGTATAGCGTTTGCGTTTAGTCATTTCAGGTCGGTCCCTCATCAGTCGCTAAAGCTTAGCAACTGGTCCGAAACTCCGCGACCGCCTCTCTGATCTCAACTTGCGCGCATTTGAACACGCAACGTAATCGCGGCCGATCGAGACAAAACCACCTCCGCTGGCGCCACAGGTCAGCAACCCGGTCAGCAGGTGTTTCTTCCGCTTCTTCTCCCAGAAGCGACTGGCCTTTATTCCCCGTTCGGCCAACAGACCCTCGACCCCGCAAAAGCTTAGATCAACAGATGGTATGCCCGTGTGGCTAAGAAATGATGGGCTGATGCAACCGGAAGACCTTCAGGGGAGCCTGAGAACCTGGGTTGATCATGAGAGATGGCTGTGCGCGGAGCAGAGGCACCGCGTCAACGACATGGCAAAGCCCCCCCGGGGCGCTCGCTTGCCGACGCTGCCACGGCGGTTTCAACACCTTTTCATGGGCGCACCGACACGCAGTCGCCGACCCGCCAGTGCCCGGTCACGGGACCGCTCAGAGGGGCTGCCGCAGTACCCCTGCGGGCGGCAGATCCCCGGCCTCGGTCGTCACTGTCTTGTTGCTGTAATTGAACCAGAACCGCTCGGTGCTTGTGTCGCGGATGCGGACGCCCTCGGGCATGGGCCGCACGGCCAGCCCTGCGCGATCGGTGATCTCACGGATCAGCCTGTCGAAACCGGCCTCGTCTAGCCAGCCCGCCACATAGGTCAGCGACCCGAATTGCTGCGCTACGGGCTGGCCTGTCGTGGTTTCCAGAATGGTCGCGCCCGTGCCTTCGATCTCGTCGAGATAACCGACGATGGCCCCACCCCCGACAAGGGGCAGCGGCATATCGGGGCGCATGGACTCGACCCGTGCGACCCGCAGGTCGACCCCCGGAAGACCGGGCGGCAGCGCCGAAGGGATGGCCATGTCGCGGGTGCGCGCTCCTGCACGGGGGCCAAGCACCACCTGCGCCTCACTGGCCTGAAGCGCCGCCTTGAGGTCTTCGTGCAGGATCATCAGACCGGGTGCGAAGATCGCCTTGTAGCCGGCCAGCGCTGCCGCCTCGGCGCGGATGATGTCCACCGACAGGCCGGCCCTCCGAAGGGCCCGGTAACAATCCAGAACCAGGCCGAAGCAGGACAGGCCCGCGCCGTGTGGCTGCACGGTCCAGGCCCAGTCGGACTCGTAGTCGAAGATCAATGCAGCAGGGGCCTGCACCGGTTGAACCTCGGGCGCTTTGGCGATCTCGGCGGCGACCTGCCGAGCCTCTTTCATCGCGGGGGCCTCGGCGCTGTCGGGCCGCAGCAGGCCCGCGTGCATCTGTTCCTGGGCAAAAGGCGCTTGGCGCCAGCGGAAATAGCAGACCGCCTCGGCGCCGTGGGCGAAGGCTTCCCAGGACCAGAGCCGCACCATGCCGGGCAGCGGCGCGGGGTTGTAGGGCGCCCAGTTCACCGGGCCGGGCTGCTGTTCCATGACCCACCAGCGGCCCCGCCCTACGGCGCGGTAGAGGTCATGGTGAAAGGCCTGGAAATCCGGATCGCCCTGGCGGTTGTAGCGGCGTTTGTGGGCATCCTCGGCCCCGACGACATTTTCCAGGAACCCCAGCGGGTAACTGTCCCAGGATGCGATATCCAGATCGTCGCCCACCTTGTAGTGATCGAAATCCGTAACCCGCCCCATGTAGTTATGCGCGATCGGCGCGTCAGAATGGGCGTGGATGATCTCGGTCTGCACGCGGTTGAACCGCACCACCTGGTCGGAGCTGAAGCGCCGGAAATCCAGCGCGTGCGACGGGTTCGGTTCGGTCACGGTCAGGTTGGGCAGGTCCACTTCGTCGAAAGTCGCGTAATCCATCGACCAGAAGACATTGCCCCAGGCGCGGTTCAGCGCTTCGGGCGATTGATATCGCTGCGCCAGCCAATCGCGGAACGCCTGCCGGGCGGCCTCGGAATAGGACAAGATGGTATCGTGGCAGCCATATTCATTGTCGGTCTGCCAGGCCTCCACATGTGGGTTGCGGCCATAGCGTTCGGCCATGAGCGTGACGATGCGGCGGCATTCGTCAAGGTAGCCCGTGTGGCTGAAACAGTAATGCCGACGCGAGCCGAACTTGCGCGGACGTCCCTCGGCATCGACAGCCAGCATGTCAGGATGCTTGTCCACCACCCAGCGTGGTGGCGTGGCAGTGGGGGTGCCCAGCACCACCTTCAATCCGGCCTGCCCCAGAACCTCGATGGCACGGTCCAGCCAGTCCCAGCGCAGATCGCCCGGAGTGGGTTCGATTCGGCCCCAGGCGAATTCGCCGATCCGCACCCAGGTCAGCCCCAGCTCGGCCATGCGGGCGGCGTCGTTGTGCCAGACCTCTTCGGGCCAGTGTTCGGGATAATAGCAAGTGCCAAGCGTGCGCTGCATGGGGGCCTCGGATTTGTCGGATTTCAGGAAAAGCTTGTGTCGTAGGCGGCAACGGCCGCTGCCGCCAGGTCGCCCACGCGGGCGGCGTCATATCCGGGCTTGTAGAGATTCGACCCCAGCCCGAAGCCGGTGATCCCGGCGGCACGCCAGGCGGCGAAGTCTTCGGGTCCGACGCCTCCGACCGCATAGGTCGCTGCTGTGTCGGGCAGCACGGCAGAAAGCGCCTTGAACCCGTCCAGCCCCAGCTTGAAGGCCGGGAAGACCTTCAGCCCGTCAGCGCCGTGGCGCAGGGCGGTAAAGCACTCGGTCGCGGTGAAGACACCGGGATAGGACGCCAGCCCATGGGCTTTGGACGCTTCGATGACCTCGGGGTTGGTATCGGGCGACACCACCATCCGTGCGCCGATCCAGGCCAGCCGCGCCACCGCGTCGACGTCCAGAACCGTGCCTGCGCCAATCTCTGCCGCGTCCCCGGCATGGTCCACCATGCGCGCGATGGTATCGAACGGGTCAGGCGAATTCAGGGGCACCTCGATCCGGGTTATTCCCGCACCGATCAGGGCATCGGTGATCGCGATGGCCTCGTGCGGCTCGACGCCGCGCAGGATGGCGATGATGTCTCGGGTCATGGGGCAGCCTCGTGCAGGGTGTCATAGGCGGCGCGCAGGCCCCGCAGGACCATGCCGTCACCGGCCACAGTTGCGACGCTGGCGCCTTGGGCAGCCAGCGCGTCGCGATAAGCGCCTGCGATGCCACCAGCCCCCACGACACGAATGTCCTGGCCCAGCCAATAGGGTCGCGCACCGGCGAGTTCGAGGCCGATCAAAAGACCCGAAAGCCGGGCGCGCGACGCCCCCGACCCGGTACCGTCCAGCAAGGCCGCGGCACGGACAGAGAACAGGTCGGCCGCCACCGTGGCGGGACGGGAGATGACGTCATCGACGGCGCCGGCAAAGGCCCCGTCATCCCAATCGCCCCCCGTCACCGAGTGGCGCAGCACAGAGGCCTGTTCGAGCAGGGCGAACAATTCGCCGGTCATGAAGGTGCGGAAACTGACCACCTCCCCGGCGCTGATATGGACCCATTTGCAATGGGTGCCGGGCAGGCAAAGCACCCCATCGAAACCGGTATTGTCCGCAAGGAACCCGGCGATCTGGGTTTCCTCGCCGCGCATCACGTCCGGCGGCGACGCCTGCTTGATCCCCGGCACGATGAAGACGGAAAGGCGCGGATCCGCGGTCTCCACCGGGACGGCCGAGGCAACCGACAGCGGCGCGCAGGGCACCGCCGCATAGGGCGCCTCGGCCCAGCCTTGCCGTGACCCGGCCATGCCACAAACGATCACCGGCATCGTGCGGCCCCGTGGCAGCGCGTCAC
>NZ_DATFIP010000043.1:0-8779 GCF_035270045.1 Salibaculum sp. | reverse complement strand
TCGGTCAGATCGCGGCGGATGGTCTGCAGCGTGACGCCGAAATGCGCCGCCAGCCCTTCGACCGTGACCTTGCCGTCGCGGCGGACCATCTCGAGAATCTCGGGGTGGCGGAGCGTCTGGGACATCTTCGCAGCCTTTCGTCGGCGGTTCGGTATCACGCGGCATTTTCCCGAAATTCGACGGAAACCGACCGGATAGCAACGAAAAAGCGCCTGGATTGTCAGAGCTGGCCTGGGCCCCTCGGGCACCGATTTCAGGTGTCGAGCGGGTGGAAACAGGCGACGTAAGACCCTTCAGCGGTTCGTTCCAACGGTGGTACTGTCCCGCAGCGGGCCGTGGCGCGCGGGCAGCGAGCCTGGAAGGCGCAGCCAACCGGCGGGTTCATCGGGTCGGGCAGTTCCGTTTCGCGGCCCTCGGGGGCCTTGAGCCCGCGCCCGACCACCGGCGCACTGTCGGCCAGCAGCTTGGTATAGGGATGGCGGGGACGGGCAAAGACCTCTTCGGCGCGGCCAACCTCGACCACCGACCCGAAGTAGAGCACCGCGACACGATCGCTGACAGCCTCGACCACGGCCAGGTCATGGCTGATAAACAGGTAGGTCAGGTCGAATTCGTTCTTGAGGTCGCGCAGCAGGTTCAGGACCTGCGCCTGCACCGAGACATCCAGCGCCGAGACCGGTTCATCCAGGATCAGGATGCGCGCATCGGCGGCCAGCGCCCGGGCGATCCCGATCCGTTGCGCCTGACCGCCGGAAAACTCGTGCGGGTAGCGGTCGAGGAATTCCTCGCGCAGGTTCACTGCCGCGAAGATCTCGGCAATGCGCCTGGCCCGGGCGGCGCGGTCCATCCCGTGCAGGTGGCGCAAGGGCGCCTCGATGATCTGGCGAATGGTCTTGCGCGGGTTCAGGCTGCTGACCGGGTCCTGGAAAACATACTGGATGCGCTTGCCAAAGGCGGCAGGATCGGCGGTGTTCAGCGGTTCGCCCTCGATCTCGATCGTGCCGCCGGTGGGTTCCAGCAACCCCACGAGCATCCGGGCGAGTGTCGATTTCCCACACCCTGATTCGCCCACGATGCCCAGCGTTTCGCCTGTCTCCACGTCCAGCGTGATGGGTTGCACCGCGCGGACCTTTGCCTTGGGCGGACGCAGCAGGCGCTTGCCGACCTCGAAGGTCTTGGAAAGCTCGGTCAGTTTCAGCGCGAGCGTCATTGGGCGGCCTCTTTCACCGGTTCGGGGTCGATGCAACGCACGGTTCGGCCCGGCCCGTTGTCCACCAGCTCGATCGCGCCACGGCGGCAGGCGTCCTGCACCTTGTGGCAGCGGTCGGCAAACGCGCAGCCCTCGGGCAGGCAGTCAACAACCGGCGGCAGACCGGGGATCGCCGCCAATTCGCGCCGCCCGGCGCCCAGTTCGGGCACGCAGGCCATCAAGCGCGAGGTATAAGGATGCGATGGCGCGTTCAGGATCGCCTCGGTCGGGCCATCCTCGACGATCCGGCCCGCATACATGACGGCGACCCGGTCACAGAGCTGGGCCACGACGCCGAAGTCATGGGTAATGAAGACGATGGCCAGCCCGCGGTCACGCCGCAGATCATCGAGCAGCGACAGGATTTGCGCCTGCACAGTCACGTCCAGTGCTGTCGTCGGCTCATCGGCGATGATCACGTCCGGGTCGTTTGCCAGGGCCATGGCGATGCCGACACGCTGCCGCATTCCGCCGGACATTTCGTGCGGGTAGCTCTTGATGCGGCTTTCCGCGTTGGGGATGCGCACGGATTTCAGCAGGGCGATGGCATGGGCCCGGGCCTCGGATTTCGACGTGGCGTGATGTGACTGCACCGCTTCGATCAACTGGTCGCCGACGGTATAAAGCGGATGCAGCGTGGCCAGCGGGTCCTGGAAGATGTAGGCGACCCGGTCGCCCCGCATCCGGCGCAGGTGGGCATAGGGAGCGCCGACAAGGTCCTGCCCCTCGAAATGCACGGCCCCGCCGGTGATGACCCCAGGGGGCGAGGCGACCAGTCCCATGACCGACAACGCCGTGACGGACTTGCCCGAGCCGCTTTCGCCGATGATCCCAAGGCATTCACCGGGCCGAACGGCGAGCGTCACGCCGCCCACTGCCTTGTAGTGGCGATTCTTGACATGGAATTCGGTCTTCAGCCCGTCGATGGACAGCAGCGCGCCATCCTCTTGCGGCTGGGGCACCGCGCCCTCGCGATCCACCAGCGTGGTCGGCATGGGCCGGTTCAGTGCGCCGGATTTCAGACGCGGGTCCAGCGCATCACGCACCCCGTCGCCCAGCAGGTTGATGGCCATGACGATGATCAGGATCATCGCACCGGGCACGATCGACGTATGAGGGTTGGTGATCAGGGCCGACCGCGCCTCGCCCAGCATCGAACCGAGGTCTGCCACCGGTGGCTGGCTGCCCAGCCCGAGGAAGCTCAGACCGGCGGTCTCCAGGATCATCCAACCGACGGTGGTGGACATGGCAATGACGATCACCGGAATGACATTGGGCAAGACTTCGGTCGCGATGATGCGCAGGTCGCCCATCCCCGAAAGCCGGGCCGCATCCACGAATTCCTTGTGTGCGATCCCAACTGTCACGCCGCGGATATTGCGGGCGAAGAAGGGAATGTTCACCGCGGCCACCGCGATAAGCGCGTTCAGCAGGCCCGGCCCGAGCGCAGCGACGATGGCCAGCGCCAGCAGGATGTAGGGAAAGGCCATCAGCATATCGACACCGCGCATGATGATGTTGTCCGTGCGCCCGCCGTAGAAACCGGCGATGATGCCGATGGCGGCACCCAGTGTGGCAGCGATCACCGCCGCGGCGACCCCGACTGCAAGGCTCAGACGGGTGCCGTGCAGCAATCGGCTAAGAAGGTCGCGGCCCAGGTGATCCGTGCCCAGCAGCGCGCCCTCGGTCAAGGGCCGCTGGAAGCGGTCACCGGTGTTGGTCACGTTGGGGTCGGCCAAGGGCAGCAGCGGCGTGATCAGCGCCAGAATCACCACCAGAACCATGACCACCAGTCCCGCCAGCGCCAGACGGTTTCGGGCAAGAAGACGCAAGAAGCTCATGTCTTGATCCTCGGGTCCAGAAGGCTTTGCGCCACGTCCACCGCGATGTTGAACATCACGTAGCACGCGGCGACGAAGACCACCCCGCCCTGCACCAGCAGGATGTCACGAGTCAGGATCGCGTCGACCAGCATCCGGCCAACGCCCGGCCATTGAAAGACGATCTCGATATAGACGGCACCAGACAGAACGAACCCGGCCTGGATACCAAGGACCGGGATGATGCTGACCATGGCCGCGCGCAGGGCATGGCGCCAGATCACCCCACGTTCATGCACGCCCTTGGCCCGCGCGGTTCGGATGAAATCCTGGCGCAGAACCTCCAGCATGGCCGAGCGCGACAGCCGCGCGATCACGCCTGTCGCCACGGTGGCCAGCGCCAGTGCGGGCAGGGTCAGGTGGCTTATCAGCGCGGCAAAGTCCCGGTCGCCGTAGATCGGCCACATGCCCGAAACGGGAAACCATTGCAGGTTCACCGCAAAGATCAGGATCATCATCATGCCCAGGAAGAAGGACGGGATCGAGATGCCCAGCAACACCACGAAGGTGATCAGCTTGTCGGCCAGCCCGTATTGACGCGCCGCCGAGACGACCCCCGCCGCCACGCCGAGGAACGAACAGATGACAAAAGAGGTCCCGGCGAGGACCAGCGTGCCGTTGAACCGTTCCAGAACTTCGTCGATCACCGGGCGATTGAGCGAGAAGGAGCGCCCAAAATCGCCCTGCAACATGTTGCCCAGCCAAATGAAATACCGCTGAACCAGCGGCTTGTCGAGGCCAAGGTCCCGGTTCAGTTTCTCGACGTTCTCCGGCGTCGCGTAGGACCCCAGGATCGCCGTTGCCGGGTCGCCGGGGATCATCGCCATGATCAGGAAAACGATGATAGATATACCCAGAAGGACGGGAATGGCCGACAACAGTCTCTTGAGGATGTAACCGGCCATTCACGCTCCCGGGAGGATTCGATGGTGGGGACGGCCCGCCGTGGGGACGGGCCGTTCTTGGTGTCGGATCAGTCCTTGCTCACGTCATCCAGAAGAAGGAAGAACGAGGGTTGCAAGGAAAAGCCTTCTACCCGCTCACTTGTGACAGCGTTCTGCTTCCAGTTGGCGACGAAGACCCAAGGCGCGTCTTCCTGCACGATGGTCTGCATCTCGCGGTACAGCCGCGCGCGTTCCTCCTGGTCGGTCTCGACGCGGGCCGCCTCCAGCAACTCGTCCACTTCGGGGTTGGAATAATAGCCCGAGTTGAAGCCGCCCTGGTCGGGGAACGCCTCTGACCGCAGGGTCAGGAAGGGGAGTGTGTCCGGGTCATTGGTCATCCAGGCCATCTGGGCCATATCGGCCTTGCCCTCCAGCCCCGGGTTCACCTCGCCCAGGAAAGTATTCCACTCGTAGGTCTCGATTGTCACGTCAAAGCCCACGGCCTCCAGATCGGCTTGGATGGCGGTGCCCATGGCGACCGGGTCCAGCATTCCCGAACCGCCCTCGGTGACGTAGAAAGTCAGCTCTGCGCCCTCGGCCCCGGCCTCGGCCAACAGTTCGCGGGCACGGTCGGGATCGTGGGGATAGGGATCAAGGTCGGGGTTGTGTGCCCATGCAAATGCCGGCGGGGTCGGCCCCGAGGCAACCTCGGCGGTGCCTTCGAGAACGTCGTTGACGATGGCCTCCTTGTTGACCGCATAGTTCGCGGCCTGGCGCACGCGCTTGTCGGCAAAGGGGCCCTCCTTGGCGTTCAGGATCAGGAACCAGACGTGCGGCCCGGCCTGTTCATGCACCGTGAAAGCATCGCCCTGGAATTCCGACAGGGCCACCGGGGGCACTTCGACCATCAGGTCGATACCACCCGCCAGCATTTCCGCAGTACGGGTGTTCGCATCGGTGATCGGGCGAAAGACCACGGCCTCCAGCCCCGGTGCACCGTCCCAGTAGTCGGGATTGTCCTCGACCACGACCGCCTCGTTGCTGCGCCATTCGACGAAGGTGAACGGCCCGGTCCCGACAGGGTTGCGGCCGACCTCTTCGCCGTGGGTCTCGACCGAGGCGGGCGAGACGATCAGGCCGGTCGGATAGGCGAGATTCGACAGGAACGGGGCATAGGGCGCGTTCAGGGTAAATTCCACCGTGGTCTCGTCCAGCGCCTCGACGCTTTCGACCGCCGAGAAGAAGAAGGCCAGCGGGAACGGGCCGGTGTCGTGATAGGGGTGATCCTCGTTGAGCATCCGCTCGAAGTTGAAGACCACCGCCTCGGCGTTGAAGGGGGTGCCGT
Source organism: Salibaculum sp. (assembly GCF_035270045.1). Taxonomy (NCBI): domain Bacteria; kingdom Pseudomonadati; phylum Pseudomonadota; class Alphaproteobacteria; order Rhodobacterales; family Roseobacteraceae; genus Salibaculum; species Salibaculum sp. The sequence continues at coordinate 3,421 of NZ_DATFIP010000043.1, read as the reverse complement.
CATGAAAACTCACGCCCTCGCGCAGGTCGAAGGTGTAGACAGTGCCATCGTCGCTGATGGTCCAGTCAGTGGCCAGCGCCGGTTCAACCTCGAGAGTGCCGTCCCTGTAGCGCACCAGTCCATCGAAGACGTTCATCAGGATGCGGAAATCGTTGACGGCCGTCACCGCCGCAGGATCCAGCGCCTTGGGTTCAGCGATCTGGCCGACGATCAGCACGTCCTCTGGGGTCTGGGCCATGGCGGCCGGAACCGCCCCGAGCCCCAGCGCGAGCGCCGCCGTAGACGCCATCAGCGTCCGCCGTGTCAGGTCAGTCAGTGTCATGGGAGCCTCTCTGTTGCTGGTAAATTATCATGATTAATTGCATTGAGACAAATTCTCATGATAAATTCAAGACAAATATTCTGGGGACCACCGTATGACCTTTTCGATTCTGTCCTATGACGAGGAAACAGGCACTTTTGCCGGCGCCGCGGCCACGGGCAGTTTGTGCGTGGGCGGTTGGGTGCTTCGTGGGGACATCGAATCGGGGCTTGTCGCCGCACAGGGCACCGCGCCCAGCACCTTCTGGCGCGACGACGCGCTGCGCAGCATGCACGCGGGTGCGGCAGCGCGTCGGGTCGTGGCCGATCTGACCGGGACCGACCCCGGCAAGGGCCACCGCCAGATGATCGCGCTGGACCGTACGGGCACCTCCGCCGGGCATACCGGCGCGGACAGCATCGCCCATGCCGCCCACGACTGTCGCCGGGGGCTGGCCGTCGCGGGCAACATGCTGACCGGACCCGAGGTTCTGACCGCAATGGTTGCGGCCCATGCCAGTTCAAAGGACAGCGCGTCCGAGCGGATGCTTCAGGTTCTTGAGGCTGCCGCGGCCGCGGGCGGCGACACACGCGGGCTGCAATCGGCGGCGCTTCTGGTGCTGGCTCCGGACCGTCCGCCGTTGGACCTGCGGGTGGATTGCGACCCTGCGCCATTGCGGGCACTGCGCGCGCTCTGCGACCGGGCGCACATGCCGCCCTACCACGACTGGCTGGACGAGGTGCCGGTGCTGGAAGACCGTTCCCGCGCGCCCCGGCTGCGACCCGGAGACTTGCCGGAAGAGGTTGTCGCAACCGGTCGGGGTCGCGGGTGACTCACCGGTCCGATGCCTTTCGGGCGCAGCGGCAACAGGGTGTAGCGGCATCCCGCGTGCCAGTCATTCCGCCATGAACTGCCGTTGGATCTGCGCCTCCTGGGCGACCATCATCTCCTCGGCGCCGGCCATGTGCGACGCCATGACCTGGCGCGCGCCTTCCGCATCGCCATCTCGCAGCGCCACCACGAGATCCAGCTGGTGTTTGCGGCCTCGGGCCCAGAGCGCATGGTTCGGCGGCTCGTAGAGGCGCCGATAGACGGTCATTTCCCGCAGAATGCGGGCCATGAAACCGATGACGAAGCCCAGCAGGCGATTGTCAGCGAATTCCGATAACCGCGAATGAAAGGCCAGCGAGGAAACGTGCTGTTCCTTTTCCTCCTCCGCAGTCCGCGCGGGTTCGGGGTGGCGCTCGGCCAAGGCCTGCAATTCGTCCAGTTGCGCGGGGGTCAGCGTGCCGGCCAGGTTGGCGGCGAGTTCGGGTTCGAGCAGCTTGCGCATCTGGTAGATGTCAGCCAGCGAAAGCTCTTGGAAATAGAAGTAATTGGCCAGGAGCGACCGCGCCCGGTGGGCCGAGACCTCGCCCACGAAACTGCCACCGCCCGGGCCAGTGCGGGTGACGATCAATCCCTGCGCCTCGAGAATACGCATGGCCTCGCGCACGGTGCCCTTGGACACCCCGAATGTCCGGATCATCGCCGCCTCGTTGGGCAGCTTGGCCCCCTTTTTCAGGTCCTGCTCGACCACCCATTGCTTGATCTCGTCGGCCACGCGGACCGGACGGGATCGTCTTTGGCGGTCGACCTCTTTTCTGCTGCCGTCCATCAGGACCTCGGGGTTATTATCATGATAAAAACATAGACAAGGCGTGGCCGTATGTGTAGCCGATAATTTATCATGATAAATGGAGGGTGGCATGGACTGGGGTGCCGAGGCCGAACGCAGGTTGACCGAGATCGCTGCCTGCAGCGAAGCAACCGAGGGGGTGACGCGCCTGCCGTTCACCCCGGAACATGCCGCCGCGAACGACCTGATCCGCGCATGGATGGAACAGGCGGGACTGGCGGTCCATCTGGACGCCGCAGGCACCCTTGTCGGGCGCAAGGCGGGGCCCGAGGGCACGCCGACCCTGCTCATGGGGTCGCACCAGGATTCGGTGCGCAACGGCGGACGGTATGACGGGATCATGGGGGTCGCGCTGGCCTGTCTCGCGGTTGAACGACTGTCGGCCGACCGGGCCGCGCTGCCTTTTGGCATAGAGGTTCTGGCCTTCGCCGATGAAGAGGGGGTGCGGTTTCCCACCGCCCTGATGGGCCCGAGGGCCTTGGCTGGAACGCTCGACCCCGGCGTTTTCGATCTCACTGACCGGGAGGGTATCCGCCTTGGCGCGGCGCTGGACGCCTTCGGCGGCGATGCCGACGCCGCATTGACGCTGGCCCGCGACCCGCGCCGCACGCTGGGCTTTCTCGAGGTCCATATCGAACAGGGCCCCGTCTTGGAGGATGACAACCTGGCGCTGGGCGTGGTCACGGGCATCTGCGGGATCGAACGCAACAGGGTGCGCTTTGCCGGGGAAACAGGCCATGCAGGCACTGTCCCGATGCAGGGCCGCCGAGATGCCCTCGTCGCAGCCAGCCGTTTTGTCGCCGCAGTGCATGACGCCGCCTGTGACCAGTCCGACCTGCGCGCCACGGTCGGGACGCTGGACCTGCATCCTGACGTGGTGAACGCGATCCCCGATCGCGCCGAACTCACCCTTGAAATCCGCGCACCCGAGGACACCGACCGCACGGGTTTCGCCGCCAGGGCGCGGGCCGAGGGCAGTCGCATCGCCGCCGCATCCGGGGTGAGCTTCGAGATGGACCGGACCTACGCCCAGCCTGCCGTTCCCTGCAGCGCGCCCCTGCGCAAGGCGCTGGCCAAAGCCGCGGCGGCCCGTGTCGGGCGCGCCTGTCTGCTGTCATCGGGCGCCACGCATGATACCTCGGCCATGGCCGACCTCTGCCCGGTCGCCATGCTGTTCCTGCGCTGCCGCGAGGGGGCCAGCCATTCGCCGCGCGAATTTGCCCGCGCCGAAGACATGGGCCTCGCCGTCGAGGTCCTGGCAGAGGCGTTGCGCGGGTTGCCCGCGCGTCCCGTCTGATCTCTTTTTCGGGGGACGGAAATTTCTGGATTTCCGTTCCTGGGCGTTTTTTCAGAGGTTTGGGTAGAGCGGGAATGTCTTGCAGAGGGTTTCGACCTCCTGGCGGACGCGGGCTTCGACCTTGGAGTTCGCGTGCTCGCCGTTT
>NZ_DATFIP010000042.1:0-15994 GCF_035270045.1 Salibaculum sp. | reverse complement strand
GGCGTGCTCTACGCCTCGGGGGCCGAAAGCCGCTGGCACGAGTATGGGCACGGCACACCGATGCGCACCCGCTGGATGAACGACACGATCTATCATGTCGCGTCCTTCATGTCGCTGAAGAACCCCGTGCTCTGGCGTTGGAGCCATGCCCGCCATCACACCGATACCGTGATCGTCGGCCGCGACCCCGAGATCGCATTTCCCCGCCCGCCGAGCCTGATGACCTGGGTCCTGAACCTCCTGCATGTCGTCGCGACGACGAAGGAATTGGGAAAATCGCTTCGACTGAGCCTCGGCCTGCTGACGCAGGAGGAGAGAGAATTCCTGCCGGCAAGCCAACGCCCGAAGGCATTTCGGAGTGCGCGGGTCCATGTCGGCATCCTGATCCTGACAGGCACTTCGGCCATCGCCATGGGATCGTGGTTGCCATTGGTTCTGATCGGGGGACCGACCTATTACGGGTCGTGGCTGCATCACGTCATGGCCACCACGCAGCACGCGGGGCTGGCCGAGGATGTGCCGGACCATCGGCTGAACTCCCGCACGATCCATCTGAACCGGGCGTTCCGCTTCATCTATTCCAACATGAACTACCACGTGGAACACCACATGTTCCCGATGGTGCCGTTCTACAATCTGCCCGCGCTGCACGAGGAAATCCGGGCCGACTGCCCCCCGGCCTACCCTTCGCTGCCCGCGGCCTATCGCGAAATCGTGCCCGCGCTGATCCGGCAGCAAACCGACTACGACCACTATGTCCGCCGCCCGCTTCCCGCCGGGGCAGCACCGACGCTGGACTATCAGCGCCCGCGTATTGCGGCCGAATGAGGAAGGGACCCAGCCAGGGTATCCGGTCGAAACGGCGGCCAGTTCAGTGGCATCGGAGCGTGGCAAAGGCAGACCATGGCCTGCAAGGCTGGAAGCGCGAGCGCATCTGCCCCGATCTCATCTTCGCCCCGGGCGGCAACGCAAGTGCGGGGCGCATCTTGGTGCCAGAACCAGAAGGGGACCGCCTGCAGAAGCCGACAACGGTCCTGTCAGACGAATTTGAACTCGTCTCCACAAGGACAATCGATCTGTCCCTTATGCCGCGCAGAGACCGCACCACTCAGTGAGAGCGGCGGCGCGGTTCAGCTTGAAATGCTTTCGGCTGGAGAGACTACGCTCGCTGTTGAAGCGGCTGGAACGCATGCTTTGGATGCGGCGCTTGCGGATCTCGGCGGCAAACATCGGGCTGAACCTATGCCACCAGAACCGGACGGTCTCGTGGCTGATCTCCACGCCGCGCTCGTGAAGCAGGTCCTCGACGTTCCGTAGCGAGAGCGGGAACCGGACGTACAGCATCACCGCGAGGCGGATGATCTCGGGGCTTTCCCTCACCGGCGTGGCCGAAACCGCAAACTAGGCGTTCGAGACGGCCACGCGGATCGTGGACCTGTTCAAAGCGGATCGCGAGCGCATCACCTCGGATAGTGCTCGGGTCGGCTCGGCCCTGCGTGTCCACGACTGGTTCCAGAAAGCGCCCTTCTTGACCTTGGGACAACTGGTGGAGCGGACCGAGCTGACCGCACCGACGGTGTACGCGGCGCTGGCCGATCTGGAGCGTCTCGGCATCATCGAGGAGGTCACTGGCCGTAAGCGGGGCAGGGTCTATCGCTACGCGCGGTATCTCGACATCCTGAGCGAGGGGACGGAGCCTCTGGACAGATAAGGTGGATTTGATGCGATCGCCATTCAGTATCAGAGCGGATGTAGCAGGTCGCAATTCTCGAGATACGGCCGACCGGGCATGCCTGATGTTGAATTGATGCCCAAGTCTGACTGCGCCAAGACTGCTGCCATTCATGCGCAAACATCAAACAAAGCGACGGCGGAACCGAAGGTGTTGATGTCGATCAGGGTATGCGCCCTTTCTCACGACCTATCATCAACACATGAGAATTGCGGCCTTTGTCCTCGTCCTCGTCTCCTTGTGCGTTGTTGCACTTGCCGTCCTGCGCCTGATGGATCGTAGGGAAGATCACGGGGAATGGGACCGATTGGCGGCGCAACAACCGGAGGCCCCGAGCCGTTTCGATCCGCAGATGGTGGCCGACCTCCCTGAGCCCGCGCGGCGATACTTTGCCTATGCGATCGATCCCGGCACGCCGCTTCTGCCCGTTGCCATAATCGAGATGACGGGCGAGTTCAGTCTCGGCACCAAGGAAGATCCACGTTACCAGCCGATGGAGGCACGCCAGATCCTCGCCGCGCCCGAAGGCTTCGTCTGGGCGATGCGCACGCGCGGCGGGATGCCGGTTTCCGGGTCGGACACGGGGAGATGGACCCGCTTCCGGATATTCGGACTGATCCCGGTGGCGCGGCAGGGAGGGGATTCTGACCACACCCGCTCGGCCTATGGGCGCTATGTGGGCGAGGCCGTGATCTGGGCGCCCGCTGCCCTTTTGCCCGGGCCGGGGGTCACTTGGGACGCCGTAGACGAAGACACCGCCCGGGTGATCGTCGAGCATGGTCCTCTCAGCCAGGCGGTGGACGTGACCGTCGACAGCGATGGCAGGCCCGTCACGGCCGTCTTCCAGCGCTGGAGCAATGCGAACGCGGACAACGAACATCGGCTACAACCGTTCGGCGCCGTCATGTCCGACTTTCGCGAGGTCGGGGGCTACCGACTGCCGTTCCGGGTGGAGGCGGGGAACCTCTATGGCACCGAGGAGTATTTTCCGTTCTTCCGCGCCGATGTGACTGCCATTCGGTTTCCGGGAGCACAGCCATGAGACAGCTGATCCGGAGTTCAGTGACCGTGAAGCTTCTGGCGCTGGTCCTGTGGGTGGGGAGCGCGTTGGCGTCTTCGGCGCAGGACCACACCGCGCTGGCGGCGCGGCTCGATGCGCTGGTCGATGCGTTCATGACGACCGAGCAGGTCCCCGGAGTCATCGCAGCGGTCGTCAGCGGCGATGACGTGATCCTGCGCGGCTATGGTCTTGCGGATGTCGGGGAGGCGGTCGCGGCCGGGCCGGACACCGCGCGATTCGAGATCGGCTCGATCACCAAGCTCTTCACCTGGATCGCCGTCATGATGCTGGTGGAGGAGGGTCGGCTCGACCTGGAATCGGACGTTTCGCAATACCTCGACGGCTTCGAGGTGCCGGGGGCCGAACCGCTGACGATGGCGCAACTCATGAGCCATCGGGGCGGATTCGAGGAGAGTTATGCCATCTTCGACGAAACCGTCGCCGCGCTTCCCAGAGCAGAGGCTTTGGCAGCTGCCGCGCCCGACCAGGTCTTTCCGCGCGGCACAGTAACCTCCTATTCGAATTGGGGCGCTGCGCTGGCGGGGCACATAGTCGAAGAGGTGTCGGGACAGGCTTGGGGAGACTTCGTTCAGGCGCGCATTCTCGACCCGCTGGGCATGGACGACACCACGACGGCGGAGCGGCGGGTGCGCCCCGGTCAGCCGCCGTTGGCGCACTCCTACCGCGTGCAAGGCGGCATCCTGCATCCCGCGTTCCGCATCGATATCGGCGCCTTCGGGCCCGCGGGGGGCATCGCCAGCACCGCCGCCGACATGGCGCGGTTTCTGCGGTTCCTCGTGGGCGACGGCGCGCTGGACGGCGCGCGGTTGCTGCAGTCCGAGACGATGGCGCGGATGCGCACGCGCCTGTTCCACGATCGGCCGCAGGCGGCGGACATGGCACATGGGTTCACGGCCCAGCCGATGTTCGGGACCATGGTCTACGGGCATGGCGGCGGGTTGAACGAGTTCCTCTCCAACCTCGTGTTCATTCCCGAAATCGACGCCGGTGTCTTCATCGCGCAAAACGGCGGAACCGGTGCGCGCCTTCCGCTCCTGGTTCCGACCCTGCTGCTGAGCGCGATGGCTGCCGATGCGGGACTCGATGCGCCTCCGACGGAACAGGAGTTCGATGCGGCCGGCCGGGCTGCCGAGGCGGCTGGCCGCTATCTGACCAACCGCCGGCCGTTTTCGGGGCCGGCGCAATTTCTCGCGGCGCTCTCGCCGATGACACTCTCGGCCTTGCCCGATGGCGACATTCTGGTGCCCGATCCCCTGTCCCGGACACTTGTGCGTTACGCGCCTCTCGCGCCCGACATCTGGCGGGACGCGCAGGGCGCGCGCATTGCCATCCTGCGCGACGATGACGGTCGGGTCATGCGGTTTGCCGACGGTGGCGGGGCACAGACCCATGAGCGTCTGCGCGGTCTGGCCGATCCGATCTGGCTGTGGCTGGCCTTTGGGATCGCGGTCGTCCTTACGATCACGACGATGCTCGGGCTGCTGTGGCGGCACGGTCTGCGAGGCGGCAGCCGTCTCGGCACGCTCGCCGCTGCGGTATCGCTTGCCGGGGCGGTTTCGGTCATCGCGATGGTGGCGACAGGCATCGCGACCGCAGCGACGGCGGCGCGCCTGGGCTCGGAGTTCCTTTTCGATCAGCCGCAACCGACGCTGGAGGCGTTTTTCATCATTGGCGACGTGGTGGCGGTGGTCGCGGTGGCCGCCGTTCTGGCGCTACTGCCCGCCTGGCGTGCGCCCGGCTGGAGCCTCTGGCGGCGGATCCATCAGAGCGCCTTCGCACTCTCGCTCATGGCACTGGCGGGCTTCATGCTGCAGTGGGGGTTGGCCTTCGGGGGCGCAGTCTGATGATCCGTTTCCGGCGGTCGGGCGCGCCGGAGGCGACGCCATGATGGCGCTCGTCCTTCTCATGCAAGTCGCGTTGCCTCAGGCCCTGCTGCCATGGCCGTTTCTTCTCCCCGCGGGCACATCCGGTTGGGTGGGACTTGTCGTTTCGGGCATCTTGCTTTGCTTTGGGGTCTGGTTCGCTGCGCGCGCGGTTGCGGGCAAGACCCTGTCGCCGGTGGAGATGTCAGATATCGCCAATCCGTTCGGCTCGGGGCATTTTCTTGTCGCGCACGGCGGCTCCAACACGTTGCTGAATAGCCACCTGAAAACACTTGTTGCCAGCGTCGAGCGGTTCCGTCCGTGGCATCGGCAATCCTGTGCGGTGGACTTCTTCGGCCTGGGACGTTGGGGCCTGCGCGCACGGGGACGGCGACGCGCCGACCCGCGGCCTATGCGATCTTCTGCGATCTTCCATGCGGAAGTGCGCGCGCCATGTGCCGGAGTGGTGGTCGCGGCCGAGGGAGGGATGCCTGATTTCGACGTGCCGAACGAGGATACGGTCAACCGGATGGGCAACCATCTCATCCTGCGCTGCGGCAATGCCGAGATCGTGCTGGCGCATATGCGGCAAGGGAGCATCCCGCTCTCGCCGGGCGACGCGGTGGCCCTGGGTGACCGGCTGGGCGAGGTCGGCAATTCCGGCGCCTCCACCGAGCCCCATCTGCACATCCACGCGCAACGCCCCGCGCCCGAGCGCGCGCCACCGATCTCGGGCGCGCCGCTTGCACTGCGGATAGACGGTTGGTTTCTGGTGCGGGGCAATCTTCTGGACCGGGTGTCGGGCTGATCGGGCCGGTCAGGATGACCAGGTCAGGAGGGCGAGGACCCCGACGATCGGCAATCGCGTCAACCCAATCCATCGCCATGTCGTCGGGTCGGACACCGAGGACAGGGCCGCGCGCCCCCTGGGATTGAAGACCAGCGCGGCCGACTTGACCGCCCAGAGCGCGGGGACACCGGCCACAAGAGCCCAGCCTGCCCAGGTCCTGCCGGTGTCAGGACGCAGTGCGAAATCCGCTGCACCAAGGATCCAAAGCGCGAGCAACAGGCCCGCCAGCGCCCAGACCGGCCAGGGGCGCCGCGCGCCGCCATAGGCCCACGCCTCGAGTCGCCCCCAGCGTTCGGGGAACAGAACCATGCCGAGGCTCGTCGCCGCGGCCAGCAGTGTCAGCGAGACGCCGAAGATCGTGAGCCATGGTAGGGTCACTCGATCGTCGCCCCCGCGATCTCGGCCGCAAAACCGCGCAGTTTTTCGACGAACCGCGCCGTCTCGGTCAGGAACGGCGCGTGGCCGGAGCCGTCGAAGACCTCCATCCGCTTGCTATGCGGGGCCTCGACCGCCTCGAACCAGTCGTACACCAACGGGACCGGCGTGTTCCAGTCGGAGGCGCCCGCGATCAGCAACATCGGCACGGGCATCTCGGGGACGTCCACACGGAGGTCGCGCGCCAGGTACTCGGTCCACATCGGCCCGCTACCGCGGTTCGCGCCGTCGAGCCAGCGCCGGTAGTCCGGCAGGCGGTATTCCGGCGCAGCGAGTGCGCGCGGCAGCATGGCCGCGAACGGGACGTTCATGCCGCCGCCCCGGGCCTCGACCTCCTGCATGAGCCGCACGTAGAGATCGTGGTCGCGGAAGGCCTGAGCGTCCATCTCCGTGAGGTCGGACTCGGGCGCGACTGCACCCAGCCAGTCGAGCGTCAGCGCGACGCCGCGCAGCGTGTCCACCTGCTGACCGATGCCGATATAGCCCGCATAATCCCCGGGCCAGCGTGCCACCAGCCGCGCGCCCAGCATTGTGCCCCAGGAATGGCCGAGCACGACGATCGGCTGGCCGCCAATCCGCTCGCGCAGCAATGCGGTGACCTCACGGGCGTCAGAAAGGAATTGGTCGAGTGTCATCGTCGCGGGGTCGAAGTCGGGCGGGTTCGACTTGCCCGCACCGCGCTGGTCCCAGTGGACGACGACGAAATCGCGCTCCAGCCCCGCCGTCATCGCATGGATCGGCATCTGCGCCGCGCCCGGCCCGCCATGCAGCCAGAGCAGGATCGGGTTACTCCGGTCCTCGCCCCGGATCAGAAGCCACTGCGTCATGCCGCCGATTTGCGCCGGGATCAGCTCCGCGACCGGATCCGGCCCGGAGACGGCGGCGGTCCGGGCCGGCAGGGTCTTCCAGAGCAGCACGCCAGCGGTCAGCGCGAGAAGGACAAGCGCGGTGATACGCAGGGCTGTCATCGGTCGCGCTCCGGCATCAGCGCGATGGACGCCAGTCCGACCCCCGCGAGGCCAGACGCCCCGCCGAGCCACGGCCAGAGGCCGGGCAGGATCGAGAACAGGAACAGGTAGGTCTGCGACGCGGCCCAGAGCGGCCAGCCGATCAGGGCGGCGGCGGCGATGCCCGCAGCGATCCGGATGGCGCGGGGGCGCCGATGGACAAAGGCTAATCGGAGGGCCAAGAGGGCCAGCGCCAGGGTGAGACCGATGCCGATCCGTGCCGCCCTCTCGGCCTTGAGAACGCGCGTCATCCCGACCGGGGAGACGCCGAGGCCTTCCGACCAGTCGCGCAGGAGGGCGGCGAAAAGCGGCCAGGCACGCTGGCTGTTGGACAGGATCACGATGCCGTCGCCGGTCGCCGGCACCAGGTGCATGTGGCTCATCCAGCCATGGCCCTGCCCGCCGTGCCAGACCGCCTGCCGCCCGTCGGAGAGCGTTTCGGTGAAGTGTCCGAGCGCGTAGCCATCGGCGGCGAAGGCGAAAAGCCCGCCCACCGCCACGGCGGGGCGGTGAAGGGTGTCGCGCCCGGCCTTCGAAAGGACCGATTGCGAGTCCCCTGCCATGCTTGCGGCGGCGAGGCGGGCGATGTCGTCCGCCGTGGCGAACACACCGCCCGAGGCGCGGGCAGGGTAGACGTAGGGCGCCACCGGACGCGCCCGCAGGTCGTGACCGACGGGCATGTCGGGGCCGGGCCAGTCATAGGTCGCCGTTGCCATGCCGAGTGGCTCGAAGACCTCGCGCGTGATGAGAGCGGCAAAATCCTCGCCCGTGCAGTCTTCGATCACGAGCTCCAGCAGGTTGTACCCGGTATCGGAATAGGCGAACCGCGCGCCGGGCGCCGCGATCATCCCGAAATCCCGGTCGAGATGGTCTGGCAGGCCGGGGCGTACGGTATCCGGGGCATAGCGCTCGGTAAAATCGCCCAGGCCGACGCCCGCGGTGTGCGACAGCAATTGCCGGGCGGTAAAGGGCGGGGTGCCCTCGGGCGGCCGCCAGCGGCGCAGGCAGTCGGTGGCCGGCGCGTCGAGGTCGAGCCGCCCGGTTTCCGCCAGCCGCATGGTCCCCCAGGCCGTGACGGGCTTCGACAGGGATTCGACGCGGAATAGGGCCTCCCCGGCCATGGGCACACCGCCCTCGCGGTCGGCCATGCCAAACGCCCCGGTCCACACCGCCTCCCCGTTGCGCAGAAGCACGATCACGGCCCCGGCCACGCCATCGGACCCGATCCGGGCCATTGCCGTTTCCGACAGGCGAGTCCTCAATGGGAATGCGCTGTCCTGCGCCACTGCGGCAGATGCGTTCAGAACGAGCATGGCCACTACATACAGGGCCGCATTGCGGAGCCAGGCAACCGGGGTCATCCGGCCGTTCCCCGTCCTGTCATGCACCCCCGGGCAATGGCCAGTCGTGTCGCGATGTACCATTGAAGATAGGACCAGGTCAGCAGCCGCTCGAACAGGCCGACCTGATCGGTTTCCGCCAGCACGATGGTCACGGCCGCCAGCCCCGCACCGGCAATGGCGGTCGCCCGGGAATAGCCCGCAAGGCGATGCCATTGTGGCGAAACCCGCATGGCGCCGCCGACCAGCCAGATCGCGATCAGGATCGTGAGGCCCATCGGGATCGCGATGAAGATTTGGAGCGTGCCGCGCAGCGATACGAGCGGTTCGCACCCGGTGTCGCAGGGAAAGAACAGCGTGAGGATCACGCCGGGGAGACCCGCGAGGCCCAGCATGACGGGTCCGACGGGCATGGCAGCGCGGGGATAGATCGCCCGGTGGAGGCCGAAGGCAAACGGGATGACCAGCGCGTGATAGAGCAGCAGGACAGGATCCACGACATGCTTGGCTGCCGCGCCGCGTTCGACCAGTTCGCTGATCGCGTCCGACCAGGCCGAATAGTCGGGGGTCAGCGCAATCCCCAACCCGTCGGCCAGCGCGAAGGCGGCTGCCGCAAGCACGCCGCAACTCCCCATACGGCGCGTCGAGGCTTGTTGCGCGGTTTCCGTCATGGAACCCGTGGAAGCACGTCGTTCAAGAGGATCTCCGTTGCTCGCCCGTGTTCCTCGAACAGAGGGCTGTGGGCGGAACTCTCGAAGACGTAGAACCCTTTGACCGGCGCTTCGATCGCATCGAAATAGGCCCGCGAAAGGGCCGGGTTGGCGGTCTGGTCATGGCGGCCGACGAAGATGTAGACGGGCAGATCGAATTCGGTCAGCCGCGCGCTCAGGTCGTCCCGCAGCAGAGCCTCCCAGAAGAACGGCCGCGACCAGAGTTTGCCGCGCCAGACGTCCAACAGCGTGTAGGCCCGCACGCTCCAGACGGGCAGGAAGATGCCGGTGATGACCGACTCCATGTCGTGGGTCTGTCCGACACCGGCCCGGTGCATGGCGGTATCGCGCACCCGCATCCATTCCGGCGACAGCCCGTCCGTCATGCTGATCGGTGAGGCCTCCAGCTTGCGGACCATGGCCGTGTCGCCGCGCGCGCGATATGTCTCGAGCAGGTAGGCATGCGCCATGACCTCGGAGCGAAGCTGATGGCCAATCTGGGCCATGCCGACATAAGCAAGGAACCGGTCGGGCGCGGCGGCGGCAACCTGGATGCCCAGGTAGCTGCCCCAGGAATGACCGAGAAGCAGGATACGGTCCTGACCGAAGTGGGCGCGCAGATAGTCCGCCACTTCGATCGTATCCGAGATCATCTGTTCGAGGGTCATCGTCTCGGGCGGAATGTCGCCCGAGAACGACATCCCGGCCCCGCGCTGTTCCCACCAGACCATGGTGAAATGGCGTTCCAGGCCCGTCGGAAAATCCAGTTCCATGAAAAACTCGGTCATGCCGGGACCACCGTGCAAGAACAGCAGAACGGGGTTTGCGGGGTCGACACTCTGGATGATCATGCCTTGCGGGATGCCACCAATCTCGACGGTGACACGCTCGGACAGGCTGCCGGGGATCACGTTGCCCGCCGCATCGCGCAACGGGTCCAGTCGGCCGGGGCTGATGGCGACAAGCCAGGCGAGGCCCAGAGTGAAAGCCGCGAGGAGGATCAGAGAGGCCGTCATCATCACGCGCCCCAGCCTCGCGCGGCAAAGGGGGAAAAGGGTCCGTGTCTCCATATCACCCGCCCGCTTTCACCGACTTCCATGACTACTCGCCGCGTTCCAGAAGCGTGGTCTCAAGCCCGTCCAGCGCGGCCCGATCCAGCACGCGCCCGCCTGCGATGACCATTTGCGGCTCACGCAACGTCGAAAGACTTTCCAACGGATTCTCGCCCAACAACACGAGGTCGGCCCGTCGTCCGGGCGCGATGGTGCCGTCCTGATCTGTCAGCCCGAAAAAGCGCGGCGGCGCGACGGTCGCGGTGTAGAGCGCTTCTCGGGGGGTGAGGCCGATGGCCACGTAGAGGTCCAGCTCATCGAGCAGCGAGTAGCCGTGAAAGAGGTAAGGGTTGGCGAAGGAGGCATCGGTGGAGGCCAGGATCGGCACGCCCGCCCGGTGCGCCATGAGGAACGTCCGCCGGTCGAGCGCGATACTGTCCCCGGCCAGCGCGCGGACCTCGTCGGTCATCGCCTCGAGCCGGAAGTCGGGGCGACCCCAGGTCCCGCGCACCTCGGCCGGGATCATGCGCATCCGGGGTGCGTCGGGCGCGGGCCAGTTGCCGGTGTAGAAGTCGGCCACGACCAGCGTGGGGCTGACGTGCATCCCGGCGTCCGCCATCTGCGCCAGCACGGATTGGCACAGGGTTTCGTCCCAGGTTTCCAGGATGATCCGGTTGCGCGCCGCCATGATCTCGAAGACGCGGGCCAGCTCGGCGCCCTCGGCCATGGCGGTGCGCAGATCGTCCAGCATGGCCTCCTCTGCGGTCGAGCAGGCCATGGCCACACGCCCGAAATGCTCCATCCCCTCCTGCCCGGCGTCGATGGCGGTGCCAAGGGCCACGCGTTCGGGGACATGCCCGACGAAGGCCAGGCCCGCATCCTCGGACGCCTCGGCAAGGGCGAGATATGTCGCTTCATCGAGCATCGAATACGCCTTCACGGCGGCCCAGCCCTCGGCGGCGATCCGGTCCACGACCGCCCGTGCCTCGTCCGGCCTGTCGGCCAGGAACATGCCGGGCCACGATCCGGGGCTCGCATCGACCCAGGCCCCTGCGAGGATCAAGCGGGGGCCAAGAACCTCACCCGCCTCGATCCGGGCCTGCAACGCGTGCTGCTCGGCGATGGGCCAGAGCGCGCCCATGTCGCGGATGCCGGTTATCCCGTTCACCAGGTAGAGCGGCAGCGCCGTATCGGGTTCGGTTGGCGTGGAGAAGATGTGGACATGGCTGTCCCAGAGACCAGGGATCAGGTAGCGCCCCCCGCCGTCGAGGCGGGTCGCCGAAGTCGATGTGATATCAGGGCCAACCTCCGCGATCAGACCGTCACGGATCAGCACGGATTGGCCGGGGGCGAGCGTTCCCTCGATCACGTCGACGATGGTCACGTCTCTCAGCAATGTCTCCGATTGCGCCTGTGCCCCTGCCGCGATCCCGAGGGTCAGGGCGAGCGCAAAAAGTACCTTGAACATGTTCCTCATTGCTCCGTCACCCTCAGGACGAGTTTCCCCGCAACCTCTCCCGCCTCGATCCGTTCATGCGCGCGCCGTACCTCGGCCAGCGCCAGCACCTCGGCGACCACGGGGGCGATGCGGCCCTCCGCCAGCATCTCGAAGAGCACGCCAAGGTCCTCGCGGAACCACTCCGGGTGCTTCCGCCGCATCGCGCCAATGGAATAGAACGCGGTCGCGTGCCCGTTCGGCAGCCAATCCCAAAGTGTCAGCTTCACGAAGTCCATCGGGATCGAGCCGCCATGCCCCAGCACTTCGTTCTGAAAGCCGAAGGCCACCAGCATGCCGCCGGGTTTCAGCGCGTGGAGAGAGCGCGAAAGGCTGTCGCCTCCCAGCGGGTCGAAGACGGCGTCGACGCCGCCGACCGTCGCCTCCAGAAGAGCTGCCTCCGGCGCATCTGCGTCGATGGGTGTGGCGCCAAGGCTGCGGATCAGATCGTGCTTTGTGGGCACATCGGTGCCGAAGGCCGCGATCCCCATGTCCTTCGCCAGTTGCAGCATTGCCGTGCCGACCGCGCCGCCCGCGCCGTGAATCAGAAGGCTCTGGCCGGCCCGCATCTTCGCCACGCGGGTGAGCATCTGGTAGGGTGTCACCGCCGACAGGATCATGCCCAGCGCATCGACATCCGACACGCCCTCGGGCACGCGCGTCAGCCGGTCCTCGGGCAGGCAGATATGCTCGGCATAGGCGCCGATGGTCGTAAGATCAGCCACGCGATCGCCGGGCTTGAAACCTGTTGTGCCCGGGCCCGTCGCATCGACGATCCCCACCATGTCGTAGCCCGGGGTGAAGGGCGGCTTGTCCTTCACATCCGGATACATCCCCTTGCGGATCATTACGTCGGTGAAGGCGGCGCTCGTAACCAGCACGCGCACGCGCGCTTCGCGCGCCGCAGGCTCAGGCAGGTCAGGGACGGTCTCGAGCTCCATTTCTTTGGGGCCGCCGAAGGCGTTCAGTTTGACACGGGTCCAGGGCATTGGATGTCTCCTTGCAGGGTCAGGTGCTGTCCGTTGGGGTGATGAACGCGGCGATCTCGCGGGTCAGCGCGTCGTCATGGCCCAGCCAGATGTGACCGCCGTCGGGGTAGAGGATGAACCGCGCATCGGGGATGCGGCCGGCCATAATGCGCCTTCCGGTCATCCGGGGGTCTCCCTGGCAAGCGGAGGTGATGAGTGTCGGCGCGGGGCGCCGGGTTGCGCCCCTGATGCCCAAAGCGACCAAGGCGACACCGGCGAGCGCGAACAGAAACCTGCGCCGTTCCATGAGCCGCACGGCTACCCCCTTGTGAGCCTGAAGGTGGGACCGGCCACGCCGGAACCCTGCACGAGGGACACTGCACAGGATTTGCGAGCGGTCGTCATGGCTGACCCGCTCCGCTGCCTCGGCCGATCGCCAGATCCGCGAGTGCCGCTTCCAGAGCCGGGACCAGATCCGTGCCGTCATCGGCGATGCCGATATCGGTGTTGATCTGAAACGCGACCGTCAGGCCGTGATCGGCGTAGTGGCGCAGGCTTGAGACATATCCCGGAATCCAGCCGCCATGGCCGTAGACCGGACCACGCGGTGTGTCGGAATAGATCGCCACACCGGCGCCATAAAGAATGCCCGGTGCATCGGGCGAGACGGGGACGCCATCGAGCAGCTGGTCGAGATAGGGCTCCGCCATGGCCGTGCCGCCGAAAAGCGCATGGCCCCAGACCGCCAGATCGCGGGAGGTGGACACGAGCCCGCCACCCGTCCATTCCATCGCCGGATCCCAAAGGAGGCGGCCCGCGTCGTCCATGGTCCGCGGTGGCAGTCCGAAGGGGTTGTCCTCGCCCACATAACCCGCCGCCAGACCGTGAAGGGCGAGCGTGTTCGAAGGGGTCGTGGCCGTCAGGGCGAGAGGCGTCAGGAAACGCGCCGCCACGAGGTCGTAATACGCCGCCCAGCCCGCTTCTTCGATCACGAGGCCAAGCAGGAGATACCCGGTGTCGGAATAGGCCCATGCCTCCCCCGCCGGAAACAGCGGTTCGCCATCGAGGACAAAGGCGATGGCCTCCTCCGGCGTGAACGCGGCACTGCCGCCGGCCATCCGCGCCGCCATCTCGGACTGGAAACCTGGCAGATGCACATGGTCCGTCAGGCCTGACGTGTGGCGCAGCAGATCGACCACCGTCATCGTGGAATGGTTCGGCAGTCTCGTGAACCAGTCCTTGCCACCAAGGTGCCGGGACACAAGGTCGGACCGGGACAGGACGCCATCGCTTTCCAGGGACAACGCAGTCATCGCGACGAAGCTCTTCCCGATGCCCGCGGCCAACATCCGGCTGTCGGATGTCATCGGCGTGTCGGCCTCGGCGTCGGCAACCCCCGTCGCCGCCGTCACCACGCTGCCGTCGCGACGCGCTATGGCGGCCGTCGCGCCGGGAAAGCCGTAGTCCTGCAGAAAGCTGTCCAAGAGGTAATTTAGCCGATCTTGCGGCGCCTCGGCGAGCGACGGACCGGCCAGCGCGAGGGATATGGCGACGGTGGTTGCAATGAGCATGCCTTTCATGGCCGCGCCTCCCCTGGAATGACGTCCGTCACCGCGCCTTCACGGGTGAACATCGTGGCGCGGTTCACCCAGACCACCACCGCCGCAACCCCCACGAGAAGCCAGGTGTCCCAGGGTTGCGCGTCGGGCCAGAACGGGTTGATGAGCTGCCAGTGGAACAGCATCGGCAGTAGCAGGCTGCCACGCGCGCTGTTGAAGATCGGCGTGACCAAGATGGCAAGGGTGATATTGCCGACGAAGAAGGGCAGGAAGTCCCATTCCGCAAAGACCACGCCCGCAAGGAAGAACGCAGGCAGATGCCAGATGCCCTAGACCGTGCCGATGATGGCCCCGGCCCAGAAGGGGGCGACATGACGCTGCAGAAGCGGTTGCGCGCCCCCACCGCCAGCCGAACTCCTCCATCGGCCCCAGAAACAGCATGATGAACATGAGGGCGACCATGGCGGCCACGCCCTCCGGCGGCACTGGTGCAAGGAGCGGCCCGCCCTTGATGAGCGACCCCGCCATGAAGACGACCGGGATGCCGCTCAGGATGAAGGCCCACCAGACCGGAGCGCAGCGCCAATACAGAAGGCGCGAAAAGGGGGCCCGCGCACCTTAGCAAACCGCCGTAGGCCAAGACGAGAAGGATGCCCGCGATCCCGGGCGCCCAGGTGGCGAGGAAGTAGAGGGGATGGCTGCCGCTGATCTCACCGAAGGTCGCGGACGCCTGCTCCGGAAAGTAGATATAGCCGCCGATCACGCCCCAGGTGATAGCGAAAGTGAGCAGGGCGAAGAACAGGATCGCGTAGGACGGCAGCTTGCGAATGGGAGTGTCTGTAATGGAAGACACGGGCGAATCCTCCGAAAACGAATTTTGAACTGGGATGAAACGCACCATCGCCGAAATCGCCCGCGCTATCGATGATCGAGATCAACCGGAACGAAATCAGGCAGCCGGGGAAGACGGAGGGTGCTTGGCGAATTCAAGGGTGTAGCCATGGCACCGAGCGCGCACGCCGGAGGCGCTGGTCTCTCGTCAGGGAGGGCCCCCATGCCGGGACAGACACCGCGACGCGACAGCGAAGACACGCGCCAGCGCGTCCTCGAGGCGGGTCGGGTGAACGTGGCCGCGATCAACTATCATTTCGGGGGGCCGTCGCGCTCTATGGCGAGCTTCTCGTCATGGCGCATCGCCGCGTCGTGGCACAGGATGCGCTTTACGATATCGCCAAGGGCGATGGGGATCCGGTCGCCAGGTTGAGGCAGCTGATCGACCTCGCCGTGGCCTCGGTGGCCGGTATGGGAGAAACATGACGGGCGCTGCGACTGCTGGGGCGCGAGTTCCAGAACCCGTCATCCCAGTTACCAGGCCCTCAGCGAGAGCGAGCTTGTCCCCAAGCGCCGCGCGACCAGGCGCATCATCGCCGCGGCCGTCGCCCGCCCCGAGGACGATCTGATTGTCTCCCCGCGCGGTCGTGAGCGTGCTGTCGCCGATCGACGCCCTGCTGATCGGCGATCCGTCGGTCGTGCCTCGGTCCTACCCCGCGCTTCTCGATCAACGCCACGGGATGCACACTATTGCGGACCATCTCTTCGCCTTCTCGCTCGGCGGGCTCTTCGCGATCACCGGGCGGTCCGAACTGCGCGATGCGCTCATGTTTATGGGCGCGCCGCCGTCGTGATGTGAACGGGTGCTGACAGCGCCTTGGGTCAACGGTTTCCCGCTCCGAGATGCGTCGCCAGGAATGCTACGACCGACCGGTTGAACCGCTCCTGAAAGGCCTCCCGGTCGAAACCGGGCGCGTCGACGCAGGCCATTTCCCAGACGCGCGGGTTCGCCTGTTCGAGCGCGCGCGGGCAGGGCGGGCGGAAGGCGAAGTGACCCGCCGCCTCGATGACA